>DASVOL010001025.1:0-9097 GCA_036383375.1 Bradyrhizobium sp.
GCGGTCACCGTCGTCGTCTGATCCGCGCTGTTGTTCGCGGCCAACTCCGCACCCGTGTCCGTCCCCTTGGCCGACGCGACGATGGCTGCAACGGCCGGATGATGCGCCGCCTCCGAGGCGGCAATGGTCTCTTGCGCCCACAGGTAGGAGGATTCGAAGATCTCCTGATGACGGTCGAAATCGGTCACGTCGACGCCATCAGGCGTCGGCGGGCGCATCACGAAGTCGAGCGGCGTCGTCGGCAGCGTATCGTAGCGCTGATGCGCAACGAGGCTCCGCCACAACACGTTGACGGCGCTCGGCGCCGCCGGCAGCGCTTTCCGCCGGAACGGCGTCAAGAGCGACGCGAGCAGCTCGAACCTTCCCGGCAGCGCGGCATAGTCGACGTCGAACATCTCGGTCGCCGGCTCGCCGAAATGCACCACCAGGTTCGGCCCGCTCTTCATCTGGTGCATCTGCGCCAGCGGAACGTTGTCGACGAGGCATCCGTCGACCAGCATCGAGCCGTCTTTGGTGTAGAACGGCGGCAGCAGGCCGGGGATGGCGCTCGATGCCCGCACCGCCTGCCAGAGCAGACCGGTCCTGATCAATTCGAGACTGTGCGTCGACAGGTTGGTCGCGACCGCCGCGAACGGCCGCCAGCAATCCTCGATCCGGCAGGTGTGGCCGTATTGATCGGCAAGCGCCCGATCGAAGGCCTTGTGGTCGAGCAGCGCGTAACGCGGCCAGGTGGGGCGGCGGAAGCTGCGGCTGGAGACGAAGATCTCATGCGTGCCGCGCTCGAGATGCTCGGCGTCGTAATTCTTGGCAAAGCCCGCCGCCATCGCCGAACCGACGCTGGTGCCGACGAAAATGTCGAACATCGCGCCGCGCTCGCGAAACGCCTTGTAGACGCCGACATGCGCGGTGCCGAGGCTGCCGCCGCCGCCGGCGACAAACCCGACGGCGCGGCCACACAGGAAGCGCACCAGGCTCTCGATGTCGATCTGGTCCTCGAGCGCGACATGGTGATGCATGAAGCAAGGCAGCCGCGCCAGCCAGGCCGCGGTGCCGCTGACCTCGTGTTGCCTGATATCATGAATACGCACCAGGCGCCGCGCCGACGCCGGATGCACGGCGCAGGCGAAGCTCTCGATCTCGGTGAGATCAGGCGGCGGCGCATCACCGCGGCAGGCGAACACCACGAGGTCGGCCTGGCGAATGGTCTTGCGCGCCCATTCGGATGCTTCGGCGCCGCCGAAATAGGCCACCAGCGGCGCGTCATACTCGATCCGGTTGAGCCAGTCGGCAACCTCGGATGAATCCAGCGCGCGGCCGGGAAACATCGCCTGCAGGCGCGCGAGATCGACGATCTCGGCACCTGCTGCGGCAAGGCCTTCGCGCAGCCTCTGTTCAAAGGCAGGTGGTACCGGCTCCCGTCCGCCCGAAATCAGCGCGACGGTGCGCGCCTTCGGCGACGCCCGGGACGGCAACAGCCGCGCGGTCTGGATGGCAAAGCGCTGTGCGAGCGCGGCAAGCAGCGCCTCGACGATCCCTGGCGCTTCCTGCACCAGCCGCGCATAGGCCGCCCGCGTCAGCACCAGCACGCTGGAATCGCGGATCGCGATCACGTTGGCCGTGCGCGGGATGTTGGCGAAGAAGCCGATCTCGCCGACCAGCTCGCCGGCGCGAAGCTCCGCGATCGGCTCGGGATGATCGATCCGCTGCACGGCGAGCGCGCCATGCAGCACCAGGAATAATGCGTCCGAGGCGCCGCCCTGCTCAACCAGCAGTTCGCCACGCACCAGGTCGCGCCGGGTCATCGCACCAAAGGCGATCAGCCGCTGCTCGGCGCTGAGCGTACGGAACAGCGCGAAGTCCTCGGACAGGTTTCCCCACGCAAACGTTGCGCTCGGCGGCACACGGTTCGATTGCATGGCCGGATGTTAGCGCCGCACCGTCGTCGGGGCGAGCGATATCACGACGATCCCCGGCGGCCCCCGGCCGGCATTGCTTGGGAGCACTGCAACAGGAATAGCGTTGCTTCCATTTCCTGCATCACCCGACCAGCTCCGGCCACGGCACGATGGTCGACTTCACCGTCTTCATCGCCATCGCGTCCGCCACCGCCTGCGCGACGCCGTCCTCGGTGAACGGATAGATCGTCTGCATGTCGAGCCAGGGATATTTGTTGCGCGTGCGGTAGAGCATGTCGACGCCGAGCGGCAGATCGTTGCCGGTGAAGCCCCAGGAGCCGAGCACGTTGAGGTCCTTGGTGCAGATCCGGTGCCACGACGTATCGATCGAGCCGGCATCGGTGAACTGCCCCATCTCGACATAGGTGCCGCCGTCGCGCAGCATCTCGATGCCTTCGGGGCCGGCGGTCGGATGGCCCGAGCAATCCATCACGAGGTCGGCACCGAAGCCGCCGACGATATCACGCACCGCCTTGATGCGCTCTTCGGGCGTCTGGAGCTGCTCGATATCGACGGTCGCCTCGGCGCCGAACTTGCGCGCCAGCGCCAGCCGCGGCGTCTCCGGCGCGCCGACGCAGATCACCCGCCCTGCTCCCATCTCCTGCGCGGCCGCGACCGCGAGGATGCCGATCGGCCCGGAGCCCTGGATCACCACCGTGTCGCCCCAGCTGAAGCCGCCGGCGCGGGTGGCGCGGTTGAAGGCGCGGATGCAGGAGGTCAACGGCTCCGAGAGCGCGCCGAGCCGCAGCGACATGTCGTCAGGCAATTTGTAGATCTTGGTGCCGGGCAGCATGTCGAGATCGACATAGACATACTCGGCCCAGCCGCCCCACATGTGCGGCGCCTTGTCGAAGCCGAGATAGCGGCCGTAATACACCGGCGTCAGGCACTTGTTGGCGCTCTGCGGATAATGGATGCAGTAGTAGCAGCGGCCGCACGGCATCAAGGGTGGGATCATCACCTTCGACCCCACTTGCAGCGGCTTGCTCATGAAATCTTCGGTGAACGCCTCGCCGCATTCGACGATCACGCCGCCGAGCTCGTGGCCGAGCGTGAACGGCCATGGCAGCGGCTTCGGCCAGTGTCCCTTCAGGATGTGCAGGTCGGTTCCGCAAACGCCGCAGGCGCCGACCTTGATCAAGGCCGCCTTTTTGCCGACTTCCGGCCATGGCACCGTCCGGATTACAGGCTTGGCTCCAGGTCCGTCATGCGTGCATACGCGGATCTGCTCCATCGGTTCGCTCTCCCTGTCCTTGTCATTGGGCCGGGTTCGGCCGCACCGACTTTAGGTCAGGACGATCGAGATGTCATGAAGGCCTGTCATGAAGGCGTTGATCACAAGTCTTCGTGACAGGTCTTGGCGGGATGAGGCGCTTCAGGTCTTGGCGGGAGTATTTCCGCAACGAAGCATCGACTTGTGAACGCCACTGAGGGCAAACAGGATTGTAGCATCGCGGGGAACGGCACCATGAATCCTGGTATCGAAGGCATCGTCGGCATGTACGTCAAGCTGGGCGAGCTGGACACGCTGCAACGCATGAAGGCGCATCGACAGAACCTGCTCAAGCAGTGTGTCGATACCGCGAATTTCAGCTTCGATGTGACGCGATCGATCTACAAGAGCGACCTCGAGGTGATCGAGGCCGGCATCGAGAGCCTGTCAGGCGAAGTCACCGGCCATGTCGACGTCTTCAACGAAAAACGGATTGCCGGCTGGGCCCTGTACGACCAGCACCCCGACAAGCGGGTACCGATCGATATCTACTTCAACGGTAACCTTGTCGGCGAAGTCGTTGCCGATCAGTTTCGCAACGATCTTCTCAAGCTCAACAAGGGCGACGGCCACCACGCCTTCATGTTCGAGCCGCCGGCCGGGTCCTATCAGCCGCCGTTGCAGCTCGAGATCCGTGCCGCGAAACGAAAGGTGCTCAAGGCCGTGACCGTTGAACCACCGGCGGCGCCGGCCGAGCCGGCCATGGACGCCGAAGCCAAGTAACCCGCCGCGCGACTTCGCACGGATCGTCACTTCATCGCGGTGCCGTCGGGCGCGAAGCCCTCGACTTTGTCCGAGATCACGAACGACATCAGGTCGTGCCCGATCACGAGCGGTCCCTGATAGGTCGTGCGTGTCCGCTTCAACAGCACGTCTTCCGGCACGTCCTGCGTCGGCGGCTGGCTCGCGAACACGATGTGCGAGTAAACCGCGAGCTTCGGCCTCGCCTGCGCGAAGATCTTGCCGGCCTCTTCCGGCGAGGTGTGATGGTTCTCGATCGCGCGATAGTTCGGATAGGCCGTGAACAGGTCGGGATCGATCACCGCGACCTCGTGGATCAACAGGTCAGCGCCTTCGGCCGCCTTCACCACCCGCTGGTCCGGCTTGGTGTCGCCCGACAGCACCACCTTCTTGCCATCATACTCGACGACATAGCCGAACGACGGCTTGATCTTCTCGCCGTGATTGACCTCGATCGCGGTGACCTTGACGCCGTTGCTCTCGTAGACCGGGCCCGGCTCGATGTCCTTTGCCGCGAACGCGACGCCGGACGGCGGATAATTCTCATCATCGATCCGGATGCGGATGTCCTCGGCGAACGCCTTGGTGAGATTTTCGGTCATCGCGACCGTGCCCTTCGGTCCGAAGATCACCATCGGCGTCTTGCGCGAGCCGAACGGCGTGCCGATCCATCCCGTCAGCCACATGTCGGGAAGCCCCACGATGTGGTCGGAATGCAGATGGGTGATGAAGTGCGCGGTGATCGTGCCGATCGGGATCTTCTTCTGGAACAGGCGGATGGTCGAGCCGCGCCCGAAATCGAACATCAGCTTCTCCGGTCCCGCCTCCACCAGCGTCGCGGCGCTGAAACTCGTGAGCCGCGGCGTCGGCGTGCCCGTGCCGAGCAAGGTGACCCGCATCTCGGCGGCGCGTACCATGCCGGTGCCGGCGAGGATTGCCGCAACGAGTGCAAGCCAGAATTTCTGTCGCATGATCGAACGTCTCCGCCCCAAGCGCTGACTAAGCCGATGAGCTTACCAAGCCACGGCAGGCTAGGCGAAGCGGCCGGAGATGCCAATGCGGACTGCGACATGACGGACGCGCGTGGCGGATTGACAGCGACGGCTGCTCCATCCCAACCTGCGGTACAATTTCAGGTTATGGAATGAAGCTGCAACCCGGCTCGGAGCGGATCTTCGCGGACGACAGCGCCGACCCGCTCGACGGGCGCGTGCATTGGGCGCCGGCAAAGTCGCTGTGGCTCGGCGCCATGACTGCAATCGCGATCGTATTCGGGCCGCTGCTGTTCTCCTGGAGCGCGTTCGCGCTGTTCATTGCAACAAGTGCGATCACGCTGTGCTTCGGGCATTCGGTCGGCATGCATCGCCGCCTGATCCATGCGAGTTTCGACTGCCCGCTGTGGCTCGAACGCTTCTGCGTCTATCTCGGCACGCTGGTCGGGATGGCCGGCCCCTACGGCATGGTGCGCCTGCACGATTTCCGCGACTGGGCGCAACGCCAGGCGGTGTGCCACGCCTACTCCCGCCACGCCGCCGGCTTCTGGCGCGATGCCTGGTGGCAAATGCACTGCACGCTCGTGCTGAAGCACCCGCCGGTCTTTCGGCTCGAACCGCGGCTTGCCGGTGACCGCTTCTATGCCTTCGTCGAGCGAACCTGGATGTTGCAGCAATTGCCCTGGGCGATCCTGTTCTTCGCGATCGGTTCGTGGAGCTGGCTGGTCTGGGGCATCTGTGTCCGGGTCGCCGTCTGCGTCACCGGGCACTGGCTGATCGGTCACTACTCGCATCGCAAGGGCGGACAGACCTGGGTCATCGAAGGCGTTGCAGCCCAGGGCTACAATGTCGGCATCGCCGGGTTGATCAGCATGGGCGAGAGCTGGCACAACAATCACCACGCCTATCCCGGCTCCGCCAAGCTCGGGCTGCTGCCGGGTCAGATCGATCTCGGCTGGTGGCTGATCAAGGCGTTCGAGGCCGCCGGCCTCGCCAGCAACATCAAGACGCCGGACAACCTTGCACCGCGCCCGGGCTCGCGCCGCGTCGGCGGTCCTAATAACGCCGATGCGGTCGCACATCGCGGCCGTGCGTTGTTCCCATAACCGGCACGCACAGATCGTCGTTGCGGAGCTATCGCGATGCCGCTATATCGCCCCTGTCGGAAAAGGCAGACTTGGTTTGGTAAGCCCAAGTCCTTTCGAAATCGAAGTCCTTTCGAAATCGAAAGCTCTGATCTCCTGCCGCGTGCATGAGATCCCCACGACGAACACCGGACGCGATCGAAGCGTCCATTGTTCGTCCGTGTGGTTCTCAACCCGACGAACCGCTCCGGTCGAACACCGACAAAGGAGTAGTTCATGCACAACCACCATCCCCTTCCCCATGATGTCGTGATTGCCGGTGCGGGCCCTGTCGGCCTGCTGCTTGCCTGCGAGCTGCGGCTCGCCGGGCGCTCGGTGCTGGTGCTGGAGCAGGCCGCCGACCCGCGCTCGCCGTTGAAGCGGCTGCCGTTCGGCATGCGCGGCCTTTCGGCGCCCACCATCGAAGCCCTCTACCGACGTGGGATGCTGAACCATATCGCGACGCCGCAGCGTGCGAAGGATGACGCGTCGAACGGTGCGCATTGGATGCAGCAGCCGCGCCGCCCGGCCGGCCATTTCGCCGGCATCCAGTTTTTTCACGACGATGTCGACGCGTCGAAATGGCCGTATCGCCTGCCGGGTCCGGCCGGCACCAGCATGGCGGTCGACATGGAGCAGCTTGAAGCTGCGCTCGCCGCGCGCGCAATCGCGCTGGGCGTCGAGATCAGGCGCGGCGCTGACGTCGAGGCGTTCGATCAGTCGGATGCCGGCGTCACCGTTCGTGCCGGCGGCGAGACTGTCCGCGGACGCTGGCTGGTCGGTTGCGACGGCGGCCGCAGCATCGTGCGCAAGGCCGGCGGCTTCGAATTTGTCGGCACCGATCCCGAGTTCACCGGCTATTCGGTCGAGGTCGAGCTCTCCGATCCGGACCAGCTCCGCCCCGGCCGCCACTACACGCCGACGGGCATGTACACCTATGCGCGTCCCGGCACCATCGCGATGGTCGATTTCGACGGCGGCGCTTTCCACCGCACCCAAGAGATCACGCGCGGGCATGTGCAGGCGGTGCTGCGCCGGGTCTCCGGCACCGACGTCACGGTGACGGCGCTCCAGCTTGCCACCACCTGGACGGACCGCGCCTGTCAGGCGACGGCGTACCGGAACGGACGCGTGCTGCTCGCAGGCGATGCCGCGCACATCCATTCTCCGCTCGGCGGCCAGGGACTCAACCTCGGGCTTGGCGATGCGATGAATCTCGGCTGGAAGCTCGCGGCCACGATCCGGGGCGACGCGCCGGTGGATCTGCTGGACAGCTATTGCAGCGAACGGCATCCGGTGGGCGCACGGATTCTCGACTGGTCGCGCGCCCAGGTCGCGCTGATGCGGCCGAGCCGGAGCTCGCGCGCGCTCGAGGCCATCATCCGCGATCTGATCGCGACATCAGACGGCGCGACATATTTTGCCGAACGCGTGTGGGGCGTTTCGCTGCGCTACGATCTCGGCGGCTGCCATCAGCTGGTGGGCCGCAGCGCGCCCGACTTCGCGCTCGCCTGCGGGACGCGGCTCGGCGAACTGCTCAGAGATGGGCGCGGCCTGCTGCTCGACTTCGCGCCGCGCTCGCCTCTGCGCGCGCTGGCCGATCGCTGGCGCGGGCGGATCAGCTATCGCGCAAGCGATGCCGGCGATCGGCTGGGCTTGAACGCGGTGCTGGTGCGTCCCGACGGGTTTGTGGCTTGGGCCACAGACGTCGAGCCGGATCTGGAGGAGACTGTTCAAGCTGCCGCACGGTGGTTCGGAGAACCTGATGCGGAACAAGAATGAGCCTGACGCCGTTGGGTACGTCGCGCGTGAGCTTCGCTTGTCTCTCTTGTCTCTTGCACCGTGTAGGGGTTCCCCGCCTCAACCGTAACGCCCTGTTAACCCTATCAGCCTTACCGTCGTCGGGGCTCCGAATGGACGGTGGCCAGGTTTGTTGTGATGTCGTTTGCACAAAAGAAAACTACCGTCGTCCCCGTAGCCGAGGAGCGGCGCCGCTTCCAGCGTGTCAAGGTGCACCTGCTTGGCCGCTACATGCTGCCTGACCGGCGCGAGTTTCCCTGCCAGATTATCAACATGTCTCCGGGCGGCCTCGCGCTGCTGGCGCCGGGCATCGGCAATGTCGGCGACCGCGTGATCGCCTATCTGGATCATATCGGCCGGGTCGAGGGCCGCATCACCCGCATCATCGACAACGGCTTTGCGATGACGATCGGCGCCACCGCGCGCAAGCGCGACAAGCTCGCCGCCCAGCTCACCTGGCTCGCCAACCGCGACATCCTCAATTTGCCTGAGGATCGCCGTCACGACCGTATCGTGCCGCGCAACCCGATCGCGCTGCTGACCCAGGAAGACGGCACGCGGATGACCTGCCGCATCATCGACCTCTCCCTGTCCGGTGCTGCGATTGCCGCCGAGAACCGCCCGCCGCTGAAGTCGCTGGTGATGCTCGGCCGGGTGCAGGCCCGCGTGGTGCGAAATCTCGAAGAAGGCTTCGCGCTCGAGTTCGTCCACGAGCAGTCCGCGGAAACGCTCGAAGAGAGCGTTACCGCGAGGTAAAGCGAAAAACCGCTCAAGACCCCCGTTTCAGCCCGCGAAGGCGGCCTCCGGTGCACCGGTGGCCGCCTTCGGGGCGTTTGGCGCAGTGAAATCGGCGGTTAACGGCCGGAGCTTTTGACGCAACAAACCGCGCTGGCGCAATGCCTGTCGCGTTAATGCATAAAATTTGAATCAATTGCAGTTGTTTCAAATTTTACGCGAATTCGATTCAAGTAAAGATCGAATTCGCCGCAGCTTTTAGCAGTATTCGCGTCAAATCTACTTTGCGTACTTAGCGGCGGCGCAAAAGCTTTATGCGAAACGTGGTCCCAACAAGAAGAACGGGGGCCACGATGTTTGGGTTCAGGGGACAGGGGAAAGGTTTGGCGGTTGCCGCCATTCTGTTTGCGACGTGCGTGTCGGCCAAGGCCGGCGACGTGGTCTACGCCAGCCTCGGTGACGTTGCGCGTTCGCCGA
>DASVOL010001026.1:0-2061 GCA_036383375.1 Bradyrhizobium sp.
AACCGCGTCGCGTTGGGCCATCGCTATCCCCGGCGTTTTACAGTTATGTGACGGCAGCACCGCGGTGCGGCGATCATACACACCCTCGCTCGTCGCTCCGCTGCCGTCATAGCGACGTCATGATGTTGTCATCAAGCATCCCGATGACGAGCGCGCATCCCCCGGAAACCCAAGATTCTTCAAGATTTGCGGAGGCCCCGATGGCCGGAAACACTCTCGGTTGTACCGACTGTCGACCCGACTGCGTCGGTGCGCGAGAGCAGGCTCGGCAAATATACCGAGGTCGGCGCCCGCACGATCCTGCTTGAAGTCAGCATGGATGACTATTCCTACGTCGTGAACGACAGCCAGATCACCTACACATCGATCGGCAGGTTCTGCTCGATCGCGGCGATGACCCGCATCAATCCCGGCAACCACCCGATGCATCGCGCGACGCAGGCACATTTCACCTACCGCGCCAGCGCCTATTTTCCCGGAGAGAGCGACGACACCGACTTCTTCAACTGGCGACGTGCGCATCACGTGCATATCGGCCATGACGTCTGGATCGGTCACGGCGCGATCCTGTTGCCGGGCCGAAACATCGGAATCGGCGCTGTGGTCGCCGCCGGCGCGATCGTGACCAAGGATGTACCCGCCTACACCATCGTTGCCGGTAATCCGGCGCGGCCGGTCAAGCGGCGCTTCTCCGAGACGACAGCGGATCGCCTCACCGCGCTCGCGTGGTGGGACTGGGATCACGAAACACTTCGTCGTGTCCTGCCCGACTTCCGTAAGCTCGCGGTCGAGGAATTCCTCGACAAGTATGAGGCCGAGGCCGTATCCCAGTCGCAAAGCAAACAACGGAGCGCCGCATCGTGACGGACATTTTCATCGAAGGCGGACGCACGCTGGTTGACGGTGCCTTGACCGAAACCTCGCTGCGGACCGCAGGCCGCGACATCGGCGCGCTCGACGCCGAGCAGGGTCGCGCCGCGCTCCACATCGATGCCGGCGGCCTTCTGGTGCTGCCCGGCATCATCGATCTGCACGGCGATGCGTTCGAGCGGCAGATGATGCCGCGCCCCGGCGTCGATTTCCCGACCGACGTGGCGCTGATCGACAGCGACCGGCAGGCGATCGCCAACGGCATCACCACCGTGTTCCATGGCACGACCTGGTCGTGGGAGCCTGGCCTGCGCAGCGCGGAGAATGCGCGCAAGCTGCTCGACGCGATCGAGGCGCTGCGGCCGCAGCTCGCCGCCGATACGCGCTTCCATCTGCGCCACGAGACCCACAATCTCGAGGCCGAGGCCGAGATCATCCAATGGCTCAGCGAAGGCCGCATCGACCTGTTCGCCTTCAACGACCACAGCAACGTCAAGCCGAAGAAGCGCAACCAGCTCGCCGAACGCACCGGACTCTCGCTCGAGGCCGTCAACGACATGCTCGATCGGATCGTGGCGCGCCGTCCCGAGGTGCCTGCCTCGATCGCGCGACTGGCGGCCGCTGCACGCGCGGCTAACATCCGCATGCTCTCGCATGACGACAACAGCCCGGCGATGCGCCAGGAGTTTCGTGGGCTCGGTGCTGTGATCGCCGAATTCCCGGTCAATGAGGAGACCGCGCGCGATGCCGCCGCTGCCGGCGACTTCATCGTGTTCGGCGCGCCCAATGTGGTGCGCGGCGGCAGCCACACCGGCTGGACCAAGGCGTCCGACATGATCGCACAGGGCCTCTGCTCGGTGCTGGCGTCGGACTACTATTATCCGGCGCAACTGCTTGCCGCATTCCGCCTCGTCGCTGACGGCATCCTGCCGCTCGCCAAGGCCTGGGACCTGATCGCGTCGGCGCCGGCACGCGCGGCGGGGCTTGCCGATCGCGGCGTGCTCGCCGTGGGTCGCCGCGCCGACATCATCGTCGTCGACGACAAGGTGCCGCAACGGCCGCGCATCGTCGCTGTGATCGCGGCGGGACGGCTGGTGCATCTTGCGGACGCGAGCTGCCTCGTTCATTCGCTCACACCGCGCAAAACGGTTGCGGCAGCATAGTCAGGACCTATTCTGCTGCCATGGCCAA
>DASVOL010001027.1:0-6042 GCA_036383375.1 Bradyrhizobium sp.
GTTGATCCCGGCGCGTTCCTGTTCGGTTTCGATTTCACGCTCCAGATCGACCGACATGCGCTGGAAATCAGCGATCATGCTCTCGATCTGAGCCACCCTCCGTCGCTTTTCGTCGACCTGAAATTTCTTCAGGCGGATCAGCGTGTCACGTGACTTCATCGACTCATACTCCCCAGAAGTCCCAATTCTGAACGCGGGACAGAACCGGCTCCCCCCTGGGCCCCGCCGGCATAGCTATGGTGTGCCGGGGATGATGGCCTGACAAAGTTAGCGTTCCGTTTCCAAACCCGACAGGATTTGAGCGAGTTGCCGGTAGCCGTCGCCCAGGCTCGTGGCCTCGTCCTTGGCCTGGCGCAGGAAGGTTTCCAAGGGCTCGTGCAGCCGGATCGCCTCGTCGACCTCGGGGCTGGAACCCGGCCGGTAGGCCCCGAGCCGGATCAGTTCCTCCATGTCGGCATAGGTCGCCATCACCTGCCGCGCCTTGTTGATAAAAGGCAGGAAGTCGGGGTCGGCCGACTTTGGCATGGTGCGCGAGACCGATTTGAGGATGTTGACCGCGGGATAGCGGCCGCGCTCGGCGATCGCGCGCTGCATCACGATATGGCCGTCGAGGATGCCGCGCACCGCGTCCGCGATCGGCTCATTGTGATCGTCGCCGTCGACCAGCACGGTGAAGATCGCGGTGATGGTGCCGAGGCTGGTGCCCGGCCCTGCCCGCTCGAGCAGCTTCGGCAATTCGGTGAACACGGTCGGCGTGTAGCCCTTGGCGGTCGGCGGCTCGCCGGCCGAGAGGCCGATCTCGCGCTGTGCCATCGCAAAGCGCGTCACCGAGTCCATCAGGCACAGCACGTCCTGGTCCTCATCGCGGAAATACTCGGCGATGGCGAGCGTCAGATACGCCGCCTGGCGCCGCATCAGCGCCGGCTCGTCCGAGGTGGCGACCACCACGACCGAGCGCGCCAGCCCCTCCTCGCCGAGATCCTCCTGGAGGAATTCCTGCACCTCGCGGCCGCGTTCGCCGATCAGCCCGATCACCGAGATCGCGGCATCGACATTGCGCGCCAGCATCGACAGCAGCACCGACTTGCCGACGCCGGAGCCGGCGAAGATGCCGAGCCGCTGGCCACGGCAGCAGGTCAGGAAAGTATTAAGTCCGCGCACGCCGAGATCGAGCGGCGCACCGACCCGCTTGCGCGAATGCGCCGGCGGCGGCGAGTTGCGGTAGGACATCGGGGAAGCGCCCTGGACCAGCGGCCCCTTGCCGTCGATCGGCTCGCCCATCGCATTGACGACGCGGCCGAGCCAGGCCGGCGACGGCCGCACCTGGCTCGCCGCATTGGCGATCACGGCGCGGCACCCGCGCCTGACACCCTCCAGCCCGCCGAACGGCATCACCACCGCGTTCTCGCCGGAGAAGCCGATCACCTCGGCCGGGATGAAGCGGCCGGCGCCGACGTCGATCACGATACGGGCGCCGACCGACATCGCGTGAATGGGGCCGGCGATCTCGACCATGAGCCCGCGGACGCCGACCACACGGCCATAAATATTGACGCCGTCGATGTCCCCGATCTGCTCCGCGAGCGCCTTCATTGCGAAAACCTTAAGTTTCGGCAATTTTGCGCCGGCCGCTTAACTTCGTGTTTACCCGCATCATTAATCATTGCGTCACTGTCTTTGGTGACTGAGGTCGCTCGCCCATCAGAAGAAGGGCGAGTCGCGAGAGTCGGTTAGGCCCGGCTCTTAATGTGGAAACTGAACGAGCGCGGTTAGGAAAAGCTTCTTCTACGCAATATCTTAGGGCGATTCGACAAAAATTGCACGGTTAGAGCTTGCGTCGAGGAATCAGTTTTTGTTAACCATATCTCGTCAGGATCCGAATCAGTTGTTCAAAGGCGTTTTGTGAGTGCCGCAAGTGCGGCCGACCTGACGCCCGGAGCGGCGACTATAGGGGACTGGCATGCGCGTTTTGCTGATTGAAGATGATAGCGCCGTCGCGCAGTCGATCGAATTGATGCTCAAATCCGAGAGTTTCAACGTCTACACGACGGATCTCGGTGAAGAAGGCGTCGATCTCGGCAAGCTTTACGACTACGACATCATCCTGCTCGACCTCAACCTGCCCGACATGTCCGGCTACGACGTGCTCAAGCAGCTCCGGGTTTCGAAGATCAAGACCCCCATTCTGATCCTCTCCGGCCTCGCCGGCATCGAGGACAAGGTCAAGGGTCTCGGCGTCGGCGCCGACGACTACATGACCAAACCCTTCCACAAGGACGAGCTGGTCGCCCGCATCCACGCGATCGTGCGCCGCTCCAAGGGTCACGCCCAGTCGGTCATCCAGACCGGCGATCTGGTGGTCAATCTGGACACCAAGACGGTCGAGGTCGGCGGTCAGCGCGTGCACCTCACCGGCAAGGAATACCAGATGCTGGAGCTGCTCTCGCTCCGCAAGGGCACCACGCTCACCAAGGAAATGTTCCTCAACCATCTCTACGGCGGCATGGATGAGCCGGAGCTGAAGATCATCGACGTCTTCATCTGCAAGCTCCGCAAGAAGCTCGCCAACGCCTCCGAAGGACGCAATTTCATCGAGACCGTGTGGGGCCGCGGCTACGTGCTGCGCGAACCGCACGAGGCCGACGAGCGCATTCCCGCCTGACGCTTCGCTTTCTGCAGCAAACCTTCTGGACCCCGCCGCAAATGGCGGGGTTTTTGTTTTTGGGAGGTTACGCCACCGGGATCGTGGTCAAGGCGGCGAGCAGATCCGCGCCCTTCGGAACGCCGAGCCCGGTGCAGGCGCTCCAGCCTGGGCCGGCATCATAGCCCTTGCCGCCGACGCGGTTGTTGCCCTGCACGACCGCACGGAATGCGCCGGGGTTGGAATAAAGCGCGGCGTTGAGCAAGCCGATCTGCTCGCCGCGCGCGGCGACAGCTATTGCGACCAAAGCGGCCCATAGCGGTGTCGCGGCACTGGTCCCGCTCATCGCTATCGCCTGTCCGTTGACGATGATGCGGTAGCCCGGGCTCGCCGACGCCGCGCAGGCGACATCCGGGACGCCACGCCTGGTCGCGCCGTCGTTCTGCGATTTCGGCAGCGCCAGATGCGACTGATAATCGGGGACCGGAAACGCATCGCTGATGCCGCCGCCGGTGCCGACCGCGCCGGCATTCCATACCGCCTCCGCCGCAGCCGACCCATTGCCCGCGGCAGGCCCGGGCTGGGTGCCGCCGCAGCTCGTCGCATAGGGGCTCGAGGCGGGAAACCAGACATGGAGCTTGCCGTCGGTCAGGCCGCTCGTCGCGAGCTGATCGCCTGAGGCGAACAGCACGCTGACGCGCAGCCGCGCGGCATCGGCCAGCACCGCCTGCATCGCGTCGCGCCCCGGCTCGGTCCAGTATTTCTCCGCGCTCCCCCAGCTGACGGAGATTACCTGCGGCGCATGCTCTTCATCGAACACCGCCTGATGGATCGCGTCGGTGAGACCCGCGGCGGAGTTCTCGGCAAAATAGACCACGATCTTGCCCTTCGGCAGCAGGCCGGCGAGCACCTGGAGATCGAGCGCGATCTCCTGATCGGCGACATCGTTGCTGCCGAAGCTGCCGTCGTTGCCGGTCGGCGGCACGTTGACGACCACCGGCGGCGGCCGCTTCATGCCGGCCACCGCCATGGCGAGATCGCTGGCGAGATAGCCGCCGCCGAGCGCGACGATGCCGACGCAGGTCGACGACACATCGCGATCCAGCGGAATGCCGTACAGCGCCGCGATGTCGGTCGGCCACAGTCCGCTGCCGCTGCCCGTGTCGGCCTCGGCCCGCACAAGCGGCGCTCTGGTCCGCAGCGGCCGCTGATCGAAGCCGAGGATGGCGCGCGTCCATGGCGCGATCTCCGCCGGCACCGTCAAGCCGCCGACGCGGGCGCGAAACGCGCGCGCGCCGTCGCGATAGGTGCGCAGCGTCGCGCCGAAGATCTCGGCCATCTGCCGCGCGGTGCCTTCCAGCTCGACCGTGCGCGCGAGCGGATCGCTGCGGCCAACGGTCAAGCCCCGCTCCGTTGCGAGCCGCATCACGCGGGCGATGGCGCGGGCATGGCTGCGGTGGCGCTCCGTCGCGAGCTGGTGTCGCGTGATCGGCCCGGCGAACCGGGCGAGATCACCGGCGCTGCCCGGCGCAAACTTGTCGGGGGTACGCCGTTTCACATAGACCACGATGGGGATTCGCTCATTGGGATCGACATCGCCGACCAGCGTCGCATCATCAGGCGCGGCGCGGTTGCTGCCGGGAAGCGGAACCCTGCGCTCGGAGGTGGCCGCCATCGCTGCGATCTCACTTGCCGCTACATGGCGTCGGCTGCACCGGAGTTTGCGTATCGTCGTAGGCGCAGAACGGGATCGACCACACGAAATCGGCCGAGGTCGCGATGCGGGTGAGACCGGACTTGCCTTCGAAGATCGGCGGCTGGCCCGCGAACTTCCAGTACCATTCCGGCAGCAGCGGCCCGAGCGGAGCGACCGGACCATTCGGACCGAACGACAGGAATCCCGCCTGCGACGTGGGCGTCCCGTCCGCCTTGAAGACCGCGCGGCCGTGGCAGGTGATGCAAGACGATGTCGCGACGAAGCCGTTCTCGGTGACGGAATTGCCGACCCTGATGTCGAGCCCGACATTGTCGACGAAATCGGCCTGTGATCCCTTCAGGCAATAGTTGTTGTAGACCGGATCGATATCCGCGCTCGACAGCATCGCCGTCAGCGCGGCCGTCTTCACGCAATCCGGATAGCCCTGGCCGGCAGTCCGGTTCGACGGCACGAACGCGGTCTGCGCGCCGAAATTATCGCGGCAGCCGATGATGTCGCAACGGCTCGGATTGAAGCGGTGCTCGAACGTCGCCCAGGTCCAGTTCGGCACCTGCTTGCTGATCACATGCATCGAGACCAGGGCATACTGCACGCCGGCCGCGCTGTTGACGTGATAGAGCTGCGGCACCTGCGCCACCGTCACCTTGTTGTTGGTGAATTGCGGAATGTCGCTGACCGGCATCCAATTGCCCTTCACCTCGATCGAATCGACCGGGAACGACAGCTGCTTGCCGAAGGCGGCCTTCAGCCCCGAGCGCTTGTAGAGATTGTTCTGCACGATGAAGTCGAACGTCGCCTTGTTGTGACGCGCTTCCTCCATCTCGCCCTGCGCGGCTCCGGGCGGCAGCGCCGGCAGCAAACCGCCGCTCTCCTGCACGCCTTCGCGCGCCACCTGCGGCAGGATCGGCGCCCGCAGCGACGGCGGCGTTGCGGCGGCCGGGAATTGCGGATTGGGCTGGAACAGATCGGTATCGCTCGCCCAGGTCTCGAACGTCGAATTGCTGCCGCCCGCGCGGGTGTTGGCCTGGATGAAGAGCTGCCAGGCGACCTGATCGGGCGCGCTCATCGCCGGATTCGGCGGCGATTGCGCCGCGGCCGGAAGCGCGGGAAGCACCAGCAGACCACAGACGAGCAGCGCGTCGATCGACCTTCTCATCTTTGCTCTCCACATCGGGTTCATGGTTGGAATCCGTCCCCCATCCAGCTCGCATAGGTATCGAGCGCGTCCTGCAACCATCGGTGACCGGGCGGCATGAAGCCGGATGACAGCGCAGCGAACACGCGGCGTGCGTTGGCGTGATCGGCGAAGTCATCATTGCCGGCCGGGTCGCAGATCCAGTCGGCGTCACCGAGCCGAACGCCCTTTGGGGTCATGCAGGCGATGTCGCCCGGTCGAAACATCGGCAGGATGTCGTTGCCAAAACTGGTCGTCATCGGGATCACCGAGCCCATTCGCGACATGCACTTCTGGTTGCATAGCGTATAGACGACTATCGCGGGGGCCGCTGTGAAGCGGCTCACACCGCCGCGCAGCAATTTTCCCCCGGCGGTCCGCGGCCACCGCAGCCCACAGCTCAGATCGAACCGAAGCTTCGCGAACCGCGACCAATCAGCTATAGGATGACCATCTAGGGCTGTTCGGGCGCATCACATGATCCTGCAATCCCTCGCCGGCCTGCCGGCG
>DASVOL010001028.1:0-2150 GCA_036383375.1 Bradyrhizobium sp.
CGGTCGAGCCGGACATCCGGCCGCTGCTTCAGGATATCGATATAGATTTCGTGGGCGAGGTATTTGACGTAGAACACGCGCTTGTTGTTGACGGTCATGTCGTGCAGCAGCTTTCAGTTTGGGAAGCCATAGAGTCGTGCGGGATTGTCGACCAGGATGCGGTGGCGTGTCGCGGCATCCGGCGTCCACGCCTGGAACAGCGTCAGCAGATGGCCGGCGTCGGGCATCTCACCCTCGACGCGTGGATGCGGCCAGTCGCCGCCCCACACCAGCTGTTCGGAGTTGGCTGAGACCAGCGCCTCGTGGAACGGCCGCGCATCCGGATAATCAGGTGCTTGCCGGCTCAGACGATGCGCGCCTGAGAGCTTGGCCCAGCACCAGCCCTCCCCAACCGCGCGCAGCAGGCTCTGAAAGCCGGCGGTGTTGATCCCAGCCGCGGCATCGGTGCGGCCCATATGGTCGACCACGACAGGCAAGCCCAGTGCTTTCAGCCTCGGAACCGTGTCGGGCAGATCCTTGACGTCGATCCAGAGCTGCAGATGCCAGCCGAGCTCGGTCATCACGGGTGCGTGCGTCTCGGCGACATCGAGGGGGATGCCGCCGCGATAGTGCAACTGGCCGCCGCGGAAGAAATGGTTGAAGCGCAAGCCGCGCACGCCGAGCACATGCCATTGCCGCAACGTGCCGGCCGCCACATCGGCATCGGCCACCGCGACGCCGCGCAGCCGCGCCGGCTCGCGCTGCAACGCGTCCAGCATCGCCGAATTGTCGTGGCCGTGCGCGCTGCCCTGCACCAACACGCCGCGGGTGAAACCCAGCGCATCGAGCATGCCGAGATAGCTCGCGAGCGGCGCGTCCGGCGGCGTGTAGCTGCGATCGGCGGCATAAGGGAAGCGGTCGGCCGGGCCGAACACATGCGCGTGCGTATCGCACGCCTTTGGCGGCAGCTTCTCGCTCGGCGGCGTCACCGGACGCGGCGGCAGGCAGGGTGGAATCTCGGACGCAGCCATCGGCTTACTCCGCCTTCATGCCGGCGGCCTTGATAATCGGCCCCCATTTGTCGTAGTCGGCTTTGATCTTGGTCGCGAATTGCTCCGGCGTCGAGCCGATCGAGATCGCGCCGAGCTTGCCGAGACGCTCCTTCACGGCATCCGTGTTCACCGCCGCGACGAAATCATGCGAGATCTTTGCCACCAGATCGGCGGGCATGTTACCGGGTCCGAGCAGCCCCCACCACACCTCGGTGTCGTAGCCTGGCACGGTCTCCGACATGCTGGGCACATCGGGCAAGAACGGCGCGCGCGAGCCGGTCGTCACCGCCAGCGCGCGCACCGTGCCGGCCTGCAACTGTCCGACCGATTCCGGCCCGTTGTTGAACGACATCGGAATTTGCCCGCCCAGCAGGTCGTTGATCGCGGGCGCGCCGCCCTTGTAGGGGATCGCGTTGAGATCGATCTTTGCAAGGCTGTTGAGCAACTCGCCGGCAAGATGGGTCGAGGTGCCGTTGCCGGCATGGGCAAAGGACAGGCTGCCGGGCTTGGCCTTCGCCGCGGCGATGACGTCACCGACCGACTTGAACGGTGAGTCCGCGCGCACCAGCAGCACATTCGGCGACGACGCCAAGAGCGAGATCGGCGAGAAATCCTTGAACGTGTCGTACGGCAGCTTGGGATAGAGGAACGGATTGGTGGCGTGGCCGCTCGCCACCATGATCAGATTGTAGCCATCGGGTGCGGCGCTCGCGATCGCCTGCGAGGCGATCACCCCGCCGGCGCCCGGCCGGTTCTCGACCACGATCGACTGCGTCCAGGTCTTCGACACGGCTTCGGCGAGCGTCCGCGTCAGCACGTCGACGCCGCCGCCGGGCGGATATGGGACGAGAATATGAACCGCCTTTGCCGGGTATGGCTGCGCGGACGCGAGGCCGGCCATCGCCATGGCCGCTGCCGCAATGGCGGTCCGCCAGACCCATCCGGTCATCGACGCCTCCCGTCCCGTGATCGTTCCGTCCCTTTGTCGTTACCGCCTGTATCGCACGCCGGTTCGGCGCTGCGGTGACCGAATTGCGCAGATCGCGATGCGGTCGGGGCATGTTGACAATCGCACGCACCACGTCAAGTTTTGGATCGCAAGCGAACATCAGCGTCGCG
>DASVOL010001029.1:0-3446 GCA_036383375.1 Bradyrhizobium sp.
GCGCCGGCAATCGTGCTTGCCGTGTCCGGCGGCCCGGACTCGCTGGCCTTGATGTGGCTCGCCGCGCGCTGGCGTGACGCGCTGAAGAAAGCGCCGCATCTCGTTGCGGTCACGGTTGACCATGGCCTGCGCAAGGAAGCCGCGCGTGAAGCCCGCGCCGTCAAGAAACTCGCCGCATCGCTCGGCGTCGAACACCGCACCGTGCGCTGGACAGGCGATAAGCCGAAAACCGGATTGCCGTCTGCTGCGCGGACCGCGCGCTACCAACTGCTGGCCCGCGCCGCGCAACGTCACGGTGCATCTCATATTTTCACAGCGCATACGCGGGACGATCAGGCGGAGACCGTGATCATGCGGTTGTCGCGCGGCAGCGGCCTTGCCGGGCTGGCGGCCATGGCGCGGCAATCGGATCGCGACGGCGTGATTCTGGTGCGGCCGTTTCTCGACGTGCCGAAATCCCGGCTTGTCGCCACGCTCGAACAGGCGGGCATTGCTTTCGCCGATGATCCCACCAATTACGACGCGCGTTTTACGCGGCCGCGTCTGCGCGCGCTGATGCCGGCGTTGGCGGCCGAAGGCGCCGATGCTCGGGGGCTGGCGCGTCTCGCGACGCGTCTGGCCCGCGCCAACGCCGCGCTGGAAATCATGACGGATGGCGCGGAACGCTATCTCGCCAGCATCAACCATGCGTATTCGGGCGCGGCGTTCGATCTGGCGGCCTTCACCGCCCTGTCCGATGAAATCCGGATCCGCCTGTTGCTGCGCGCCGTCAACCGCATCGGCCATGAAGGACCGGCCGAACTCGGCAAGGTCGAGGCGCTGTCGCAAGCCCTGGATCTGGCCGCGAGGGAAAAGTCCGGAAACGGACGCATCCGGCTGAAGCAGACGCTCGCGGGGGCTGTCATCAGCATTCGGAACAACCGCATCCATATCGCACCGGCGCCGCCCCGTGGCCGGCGCAAGGCCGGATTGCTTTAATAAGGCTGGATTGCCTTAACCACTGTCGAAATAGCTGGAAACAGTGCCCTTATTTCACCCGGAATGCCGGTAATATGCGTTAAATAGTCCTAGGCGCTTCCCTTGGCAGCAAGGGGGACCGCACCTAGATTGTATTGCAACCGCACGGAAAAACCTGTTGTCGGCCCAAGGATATAAGGCCGCGATCGGTGCGGCCACGAAGGAAGCCCAATGAACGCCAACCTGCGCAATTTCGCCCTCTGGGTCATCATCGTCTTGTTGCTGTTGGCGTTGTTCACGCTTTTCCAGAATCCGGGACAGCGGGCTGCCTCGCAGGATATTTCGTTCTCCCAGCTTCTGACCGAGGTTGACCAGAGCCGCGTCCGCGACGTGGTCATCCAGGGTCCGGACATCAACGGCACATTCACCAACGGTTCGACCTTCCACACCTATGCGCCGAACGATCCGACGCTGATCAAGCGCCTGTACGACGGCAAGGTGTCGATCACCGCGAAGGCGCCCGGCGACAACGTGCCGTGGTTTGTCTCGCTGCTCGTTTCGTGGCTGCCGTTCATCGCGCTGATTGGCGTGTGGATTTTCCTGTCGCGCCAGATGCAGGGCGGCGCCGGCAAGGCGATGGGCTTCGGCAAATCGCGCGCCAAGATGCTGACGGAAGCGCACGGCCGCGTGACGTTCGAGGACGTCGCAGGTGTCGATGAAGCTAAGCAGGATCTGCAGGAAATCGTCGAGTTTCTCCGCGACCCCGGCAAGTTCCAGCGGCTCGGCGGACGCATTCCGCGCGGCGTGCTGCTGGTCGGCCCTCCCGGCACCGGCAAGACGCTGATCGCGCGCGCGGTCGCAGGCGAAGCCAACGTGCCGTTCTTCACCATCTCCGGTTCTGACTTCGTCGAAATGTTCGTCGGCGTCGGCGCGAGCCGTGTCCGCGACATGTTCGAGCAGGCCAAGAAGAACGCGCCCTGCATCATCTTCATCGACGAAATCGACGCAGTCGGCCGTCATCGCGGCGCCGGCCTCGGCGGCGGCAATGACGAGCGCGAGCAGACGCTGAACCAGCTGCTGGTCGAGATGGACGGCTTCGAGGCCAATGAAGGCGTGATCCTGATCGCAGCGACCAATCGCCCCGACGTGCTCGATCCCGCGCTGCTGCGTCCGGGCCGCTTCGACCGTCAGGTCGTGGTGCCGAATCCGGACGTCGTCGGCCGCGAGCAGATCCTCAAGGTGCACGTCCGCAAGGTTCCGCTGGCGCCGGATATCAACCTCAAGACCATCGCGCGCGGCACCCCGGGCTTCTCGGGCGCCGACCTGATGAACCTCGTCAACGAGGCCGCGCTGACCGCCGCTCGCCGCAACAAGCGGATGGTGACACAGGCCGAGTTCGAAGAGGCCAAGGACAAGGTGATGATGGGCGCCGAGCGCAAATCGCTCGTCATGACCGAGGAAGAGAAGTTGCTGACGGCCTATCACGAGGGCGGCCACGCCATCGTCGGCCTCAACGTCGTCGCGACCGATCCGATCCACAAGGCGACCATCATTCCGCGCGGCCGTGCGCTGGGCATGGTGATGCAGCTGCCGGAGCGCGACAAGCTGTCGATGTCGCTGGAGCAGATGACCTCGCGCCTCGCCATCATGATGGGTGGCCGTGTCGCGGAAGAGCTGATCTTCGGCCGCGAGAAGGTGACCTCGGGCGCCGCCTCCGACATCGAGCAGGCCACCCGCCTCGCCCGCATGATGGTGACGCGCTGGGGCCTGTCGGAAGAGCTCGGCACCGTGTCCTATGGTGAGAACCAGGACGAGGTGTTCCTCGGCATGTCGGTCTCGCGCACCCAGAATGCGTCCGAAGCCACGGTCCAGAAGATCGACTCCGAGATCAAGCGTCTGGTCGAGGAAGGCTACAAGGAAGCGACCCGGATCCTGACCGAGAAGCACGGCGACCTCGAAGCCCTGGCCAAGGGCCTGCTCGAGTTCGAGACGCTGACCGGCGACGAGATCATCGACCTGCTGAAGGGCAAGAAGCCCAATCGCGAGTCGGTGCTGGAGCCGTCGACGCCGCGCGCCTCCGCTGTGCCGCCGGCCGGCAAGTCGCGCCCGCGTCCCGATCCGGACACCGGCATGGAGCCGCAGCCGCAGGCGTAAGCTTCGCCCGCCATGGCCGGCACTCCCGGCAAACCGATTGTGCAAAAGCTCGGCCTCAAGCCGGGCTTTTGTATTTTTGTCGATGGGTTGTCCGTTCCCTATGCCGACATCGTCGGTGAGCTGCCTGCCGATCTGCGGATCGCAAAGACTGCACGGGCGCCGCTCGATGCCGTGCATCTGTTCGCCGCCGAGGCCAGGGGGCTCGCCGCCAAGCTGCAGCGTTACCGCGAGGCGATCGCACCTCACGGCATGATCTGGGTGTCGTGGCCGAAGAAGAGCTCAGGTGTCGCGACCGATCTTGACGACAGGGCGGTGCGCGAGATCGGGCTCGCGTC
>DASVOL010001030.1:0-3504 GCA_036383375.1 Bradyrhizobium sp.
CACTCCCCGCGCTTGTCGCCGAGACCGACCTCGACCAGCGCCCGCTCGGCGCGCGCCTGCGCATCCGCCGACGCGCGCTCGCGCCCCAGACCGACCTCGACATTGGACAGCACCCGCGCCCAGGGCAGCAGGCGCGGCTCCTGGAACATGACGCGGACGTCCTGCGCCCGGGGTTGTTCGCCGAAGGCGATGCTTCCCGCCGTCGGCGCGTCGAGGCCGGCGATCAGGCGCAGCAGCGTGCTCTTGCCGCAGCCGCTGCGGCCGACGATCGCGACGAACTGGCCGGCCGGGATGTGCAGGTCGATGCCGCGCAGCACCTCATTGTCGCCGAACGCCTTGCGCAAGCCGCGGATGGTCAGCGACAGGCCGCGGGCCGCACCTTCCGTCACGCGCCGCAGATGCCGCGCCTTCGTAACGATGTCGGCACGGTCGACCGGCTCGGCGTCGACAGACTGGAAACGAAGCGCTTCTTGCATTCTCATTCTCACTTCTTCTGGAAGGCGGGGTGCCACGACAGGGTCAGGCGCTCCAGCGCCCGCGAGGCGCTGTCGGCGAGCTTGCCGAGCAAGGCGTAGATCAGGATCGAGAGCACGACGACGTCGATCAGCATGAACTCGCGCGCCTGCATCGCCATGTAGCCGAGGCCCGACGAGGCCGCGATGGTCTCGGCCACGATCAAGGTCAGCCACATGATGCCGAGCGCAAAGCGCAGGCCGACGAAGATCGAGGGCAGCGCGCCCGGGAAGATCACCCGGCGGAACAGCTCGCCGTCGGTCATGCCGTAGATGCGGCCCATCTCGATCAGCTGCGGATCGACGGTGCGGATGCCGTGCAGCGTGTTGAGATAGATCGGGAAGAACACGCCGAGCGCGACCAGGAACAGCTTGGCCGACTCGTCGATCCCGAACCACAGGATGACGAGCGGGATCAACGCCAGATGCGGGATATTGCGCACCATCTGCAGCGTGGTGTCGGTGAGTTTCGCCGACAGCTGCGAGAGCCCGTTGGCGAGCCCGAATGCGAAGCCGATGCCGCCGCCGATCACAAAGCCGATCGAGGCACGCCAGAAGCTGACCCAGATGTTGCGGACCAGCTCGCCGGACAGCAACAGCTTCCACCCGGCCAGCGCGACATCGGTCGGCGCCGGCAACACCCTCGAGGGCACAAAGCCGGTGACGCAGGCAAGCTGCCAGACCAGCACGATCGCAAGCGGCACGATCCAGGGGATCAGCCCGTCGACCTTGGGCAGTTTGGGTGCGCCGACGCGCGGGAGACTGTCGATGAGACTCATGATTGCGATGCCTGCTTCTGCGGACGATAGTCGTTGCCGATGGTCTCTCCGAACGGCCCGGTGTTGACGCGGATCGGCGTCACGTTGCCGGGCTGCGCCAGCGACAGCAGCGGGAACACCAGCTCGGCGAACCGATAGGCTTCCTCGAGATGCGGATAGCCCGAGATGATGAAGGTATCGACGCCGACGTCCTGATACTCCTTGATGCGCGCGGCGACGGTCTGGGGATCGCCGACCAGCGCGGTGCCGGCTCCGCCGCGCACGAGGCCGACGCCGGCCCAGAGGTTCGGGCTGATCTCGAGCTTGTCGCGCCGTCCGCCGTGCAGTTGCGCCATGCGCTGCTGGCCGACCGAATCCATCCGCGCGAAGATCTTCTGCGCGGCAACGATGGTGTCGTCGGTGACGTACTGGATCAATTCGTCGGCGGCGCGCCACGCCTCCGCGTTGGTCTCGCGCACGATGACGTGCAGGCGGATACCGAACGACAGCTTGCGGCCGCGTTGCGCAGCAACAGCCTTCACCCTGGCGATCTTCTCGGCGACCTGCGCCGGCGGCTCGCCCCAGGTCAGATATTTGTCGACGGTGTCGACCGCGACGTCGATGCCGGCGTCCGACGAGCCGCCGAAATACAGCGGCGGGCGCGGCGACTGCACCGGATTGAACAGCAGGCGGCCATCCTCGATCCGGATGTGCTGGCCTTCGACATTGACCGTCTTGCCGGCGAGCAGATCGCTATAGACGTTGAGGAACTCGCGCGTCACGGCATAGCGTTCATCGTGACCTAAGAAGATGCCATCGCCCTTGTTCTCGATCGGATCGCCGCCGGTGACGACGTTGATCAACAGACGGCCGTTCGACAGCCGGTCCAAGGTCGCGGTCATGCGGGCGGCAACGCTCGGCGACTGCAGGCCGGGCCTGACCGCCACCAGATAGCGCAGCCGTTCGGTCCAGGGCGCGACGGCCGACGCCACCACCCAGGAATCCTCGCAGCTCCGTCCCGTCGGCAGCAGCACGCCGTAATAGCCGAGCTGGTCCGCGGCCTGCGCGATCTGGCGCAGATAGTTGAAGTTCACCTCGCGGCCGCCGATCGACGTGCCGAGATAGCGGCTGTCGCCGTGGGTCGGCAGGAACCAGAGGATGTTGGCGTTGGTTGGGGTGCTCACGTGCCCGGTCTCCATGCGACGTCGGAAATCTTGATTTGTTTGGGGATCAGGCCGAGCGCGAAGAACGTGTCGGCGACCTGTTGCTGATCCGCGATCACGCTATCGGTGACCGGCTTGATGCCGTAGGCCTGCCGCTTCAGCGCGACCTCGACCACCGGCACCGACAAGCCGATGCTCGGCGCCAGCTGCTCGGCGACGGCGTGGATGTCGCCCTTGGCCCAGTCATCGACCTCGCTGAGCTGCGCCAGCACGAGCTCGACGAGCTTCGGATCGCTCTGCAGGAACTTCTTCGCGGCGAAGTAGAACTGATAGTTGGCGACGACGCCGGTGCCGTCGGCGACGGTGCGCGCGCCGGTCGCAGCTTCCGCCGCGGCCTGGAACGGATCCCAGATCACCCAAGCATCCACTGCGCCGCGCTCGAACGCCGCGCGCGCATCGGCCGGCGCCAGGAACACCGGCTCGATCTCGGGATATTTGACGCCGGCCTTCTCCAGCGCCTTCACCAAGAGATAGTGGACGTTGGAGCCCTTGTTCAGCGCGACCTTCTTGCCCCTGAGATCAGTGACCGACTTGATCGGGCTGTCCTTCGGAACCAGGATCGCCTCGCCTTTCGGCGCCGGCGGCTCATAGGCGACATACTGGATCGGCGCGCCGGCGGCCTGCGCGAAGATCGGCGGCGCCTCGCCGGTGTTGCCGAAATCGATCGCGCCGACATTGAGCGCTTCGAGCAGCGGCGGCCCGGATGGAAACTCGGTCCACACCACCTTGGCGCCGACCGATTTCAGCTTCTCCTCGAGCGATCCCTTGCTCTTCAGGAGCACCAGCTTGCCGTATTTCTGATAGCCGATGCGGACGACTTTCTCCTGGCCATAGGAGGCGCCGACGGTCGCGGCGACGATGCTGACTGAGAGCACCGCGCGGGCAACCCAGCGTCGAAATAAACGCGTCATGGGAATATCCTCTGCATTGAATTGACCAAGCGCGCCGATCAGGTCTGGGTATTGCGCCAGACGATGTCGCGGATCGCGATCTGCTTCGGGATCAGGCCAA
>DASVOL010001031.1:0-10975 GCA_036383375.1 Bradyrhizobium sp.
GCGAGCCCTGGTGGCGCGGCCGGCGGCGCTGGAGGTGTCGCGGGTGTCGCCGGCGGGGCTGGCGGCGACGGTGTGGGTCCTGCGGGGGGACCTCCAGGCATCGGGCAGGGCGGCGGCGGAGGTGGCGGTGCGCATGGCCTCGTGATTACGACCGGCTCCACCCTGACGACGAGCGTGACGGGTGGCAATGGCGGTAATGGCGGTGCCGGGGTCGGTGATGCTGGTGGCGGTGGCGGCGCCGGCGGCTATGGCGTTGTCGTCGAGAACGGCGTCAATGTCACCGTCAATGCCACGGCGACCGGCGGCAAGGGCGGAGCCGGCGGCAGCGCACAGAATCCGTTCGGTGCCAATGGCGGCGACGGCGGCTTTGGGCTCTTCGTCACGGGCGCATCGACCATCACCAACAACTCCAGCATCATTGGTGGCAACGGGGGCGCCGGCGGCACCAACGTCGGCTGTTGTCCGTCGCTCGGTGGCAAAGGCGGCAACGGCGCGGCCGGTGTCTCGCTTGCGCCCGGCAGTACGCTGGTGAATTCGGCGACGATCACCGGCGGCACTGGCGGCGTCGGCGGCAACACCACCGACGCCAGCAACACTGCGGCTGCCGGAACCGGCGGCAGTGGCGGGGCGGGCGTGACCGGGTCCAACGCAACGATCAACAACAGCGGCACGATCACGGGCGGTACGGGCGGTGCCGCAGGAACCGGCGTCACCCCCGGCGTAGCCGGTGGCTCCGGTGCTGGGATCAGCGGCGACAATCTTACGATCACCAACAGCGGATCGATTTCCGGTGCGTCCGGAGCTAACGCCATCACCTTTACCGGCGGCAGCAATTTCCTTCAGCTGCAAGGCGGATGGAGCCTCAATGGCAATCTGGCGGTCAATGGCAGCGGTAGCCTGACATTCACGCAGCCCGCTTCGGTCGTGCTGTCAAATGTGATCACGGGTACGGGCAGCATCGTCCAGAGCGGCCCCGGGACGCTGACCCTGACGGCGGCGGAAAGCTATTCCGGCGCGACGACCATCAATTCCGGCACAACGCTGGCGCTGTCGGGTGGCGGCAGCATCTCGAATTCGAGCGTCGTCACCGTCAATGGCGCATTCGATATTTCGGGATCGTCGTCCTTCCTCAACAGGATCACGACGCTCGCGGGCGGTGGATCGGTTGCGCTCGGCAACAACTCGCTGGTGATTACTGCCGGTTCGACGGAATTTTCCGGCGCGATCAACGGCCAGGGCGGCACGGCCGGCCTCGAAATTGCGGGCGGGACGCAGACCCTGTCCGGTGTCAACGGCTATATCGGCCTTACCCAGATCGATGCCGGCGCGACGCTCGCGCTCAAGGGCAACGGCTCGATCGCCAACTCGCAAGTCGTCGCATTCTCTCCGGGCGCCGGCATCGGCACGTTCGATATTTCGCAGACCAACAGCGGCGCCAGCGTCGCCGGCCTGTTTGATCTAAGCGGCCACAGCGTCGTGTCCCTCGGCGCAAAGACGCTGACCATCACCGGCGGTGTGGGCATCTACAGCGGCGTCATCCAGGACGGCGGCATTGGTGGCGGCACCGGCGGCAATGTGACGATCGCCTCTGGCGGCCTGGCGAGATTCGGCGGCGCCAGCACCTATACCGGGCTGACCACGATCAACGCCGGCGGCGAACTCGACCTGATCAGCGGCGGCAGCATTGCGTCCTCAAAGGCCGTGATCAACGACGGCATCTTCGATATATCGCGCGCGGGTGGCGGCGTCTCGATCAACGGCCTTTCCGGGACCAGCATCGCCGGCACCGTGAACCTCGGTGCCAACACGCTGACCTTCACCAATGCCAACGGAACCTTTGCGGGCGACATACGGGACGGTGGCGCGGGCGGCGGTGTGGCGATCACCGGCGGCAAGGAAATCCTGACCGGCATCAACACCTACACTGGCGCCACCACCGTCACCGGCGGCACCCTTGAAGTGGACGGCTCGATCGCCAACTCGCTGAAAGTGACGGTCAATTCCGGCGGCACCTTGAGCGGCACCGGCATCGTCGGTGCTCCCACCGTCGTCTCTTTTCACAACGGCGCCACGGTGACATTGTTAGGCGCCAACCCCGGCGCCACCACCGCCGTTGATGGAACGATTGTGGTGAAGGGGCTGATCACCGACGACACCTTGAGGGGCGGCTTCGCCATTCCGGCACCCACGACCATCATGAGCGGAGGCACGCTTGCGCCCGGCAGTGCTGCAGATCCGACCGGCACACTGACGATCAACGGCGCTCTCGTCTTCCAATCCGGCGCGATCTATCAGGTGCAGGTGACGCCGAACGCTGCAGCATCGACCAATGTCAACGCGAACGCGACGCTTGGAGGCGCGACCGTCAATGCAGTGTTTGCTAGCGGCAGCTACATCTCCAGGCAGTATACGATTCTGAACGCCGCTGGCGGCATATCCGGTACGTTTGCATCCAACATCGCCAATACCAACCTGCCGACGAATTTCACCGACGCGCTGAGCTACGACGCCACCCACGCCTATCTCAATCTGACGCTGAATTTTCCGTCCGCCAACTTCGGCGGCCTTTCCACCAACCAGCAGAACGTCGCGAACTCGCTGGTCAACTACTTCAATGCGACCGGCGGCATTCCGATGGCCTATGGCACGCTCACGCCGGCGGGGCTGACTCAGGCCTCCGGCGAACTGGCGACCGGCTCGCAGCAGACGACGTTCGATGCGATGAACCAGTTCATGGGGCTGCTCACCGATCCCTTCATGAACCGCACCGGCGCTGCGGGTTCGATGCCGGGAGCGTCCGGCTATGCGGAGGAGGGCGAAGCGAGCGCCTATGCCGCGACCCGGAAGACCGACGCATTCGCGATGTTCACCAAGGCGCCGTCGGTGCCGTTCGTGCAGCGCTGGAATGTCTGGGCCGCCGGCTTCGGCGGTTCGCAATCGACCAGCGGCAACGCCGTCGTTGGATCGAACGACACCACCAGCAGCATCTACGGCACTGCGGTCGGCGCCGACTATCTGTTCTCGCCGAACACGGTTGCGGGATTTGCGATCGCCGGCGGCGGCACCAGCTTCTCGGTCGCGGGCAGCGGCAGCGGCCGGTCGGATCTGTTCCAGGCCGGCGCCTATGTCCGCCACACCGAAGGTGCGGCCTATGTCTCCGCCGCGCTCGCCTATGGCTGGCAGGATATCACCACCAACCGCACCGTGACGGCCGCGGGCATTGACCAGCTGCGCGCCGAGTTCAACGCCAACGCGTATTCGGGGCGGCTCGAGGGCGGCTATCGTTTCGTCGCGCCGTGGATCGGCGGCATCGGCATCACGCCTTATGCCGCGGGCCAGTTCACGACCTTCGAGCTGCCTGGCTACGCCGAGCGCGTGATCTCGGGCCTGTCGACGTTTGCGTTGACCTATGGCGGCAAGAGCCTCACCGATACGCGGAGCGAGCTCGGCTTTCGCACCGACAGATCCTTCCCGGTGCAGGACGGCATCCTGACGCTGCGCACCCGCTTCGCCTGGGCCCATGACTACGATCCCAACCGCTCGGCAGCGGCGACCTTCCAGGCGCTGCCGGGCACCAGCTTCGTCGTCAACGGCGCGGCGCAGGCCAGCGACTCCGCGCTGACCACGGCCTCGCTCGAGATGAACTGGCGAAACGGCTGGTCGGCGGCCGCAACGTTCGAGGGCGAGTTCTCCAACGTCACCTCGAGCTACGCCGGCAAGGGCCTCGTACGGTATCAGTGGTGAGACGGAAGCGTTTCCGGCTCAAGTAAGCCCGACATCACGCGCTTGATTACCTGACACGTAATCGCGTGCGCGATCTCCCTTTGCGATGGTCGGTGCATCGGCGGCGATGTTGCCGATCGATCCGCAAGGGGAAATCTATCATGGCAAGCCAACCGCTTTATGCGACCGCTGGCGACGGCACAAAACTGTTCGTGCAGGATTGGGGCTCGGGCAAGCCGGTGCTGCTGCTGGCCGCCTGGACGTTCAACTCCAGCGTTTGGGGCAGCCAGATCGTGGCGCTGAACGCCAAGGGGTTTCGCTGCGTCGCGCCCGACCGGCGCGGACACGGCCGTTCCGACATGCCGATGACGGGATACGATCTCGACACGCTGACCGATGACGTCGCCGCCGTGATCGAACAGCGCGATCTGCACGATGTGACGATCGTCGCGCATTCGATGGGATCGATCGAAGCGGTGAACTATCTGGCGCGTCACGGCGCCGATCGGATCGCGCGGCTGGTCCTGGTGGCGCCGACTACGCCGTTCATCGTCCAGACCGAGGACAATCCGGTCGCGGTGCCGAGGGCAATGGTCGAGGCGCAGAATGCAGCGATCGCGCAGGACTTCCCGAAATGGATGGACGAGAACGAGGCGCCGTTCTTCATGCCCGACACGCCAGATGCCACGCGGGCCTGGATCAGGGAGATGATGCTGAGCGTGCCGCTGCCGGTGGCGCTGGCGTGCCGCAAGACCATCTCGTTCGCCGATCTGCGCGCCGCGGCCAAGAGCATCGACCGCCCGACGCTGATCGTGCACGGCGACAAGGATGCCAGCGCGCCGCTTGAGCTGACCGGCGCGAAGACGGCGGGGCTGATCAAGGGCAGCAACCTCGCCGTCTATGAAGGCGCGCCGCACGCTTTGCCGCTGACGCACAGCGCGCGCCTGATGGCCGACCTGCTGGCCTTCATGGACGCTTAGCTGGTGCGCGCGATGTCCGACCGGATCCAGCGCGCAGCCCAGACGAACAGTAGCGCCCCGAGCGTCGTCGTCACCGCGGCAGACAGCAAGGAGTAGCGAACCGCATCCGTGCCGTACGTGCCTTTCAGGGCATCGTTGATCATGCCGACGGCGAGGGGACCGACGCCCTGGCCGAAGCAGGTCGCGGTGAGCAGCACGATCGCCGAGGCCAGCGCCCGCATGCTGGGCTTGGCGACGGTCTGCGCGATCGCGAAGATCGGGCCGAGATGGAAGCCGACCATGAACGAGGTCAGCGCCAGCGTCGCGACCATCAGCGTGAAGCTGTGCGTCAGCATGCACACAGCGAAGACGGGACCGGCGAGACCGGACATGATCGCGGGCGCCCAAAGCTTCCAGCGGTCATCGCGGCGGCCGATCTGCGCCACCACGAGGCCGCCGATCAGCGTGCCCGCCATGCCGGCGAGGCCCTTGAAGGTACCGGCGTAGGTGCCGATCTCGGCGCTGGTGAGGTGGTGGATGCGCGCCAGGAACGGCGGGATCCAGACCGCGGTGGCGTAGTTGGTGTAGGTCGTCAGGCAGAAGCCGACCAGTACGATGAGGAAGCTTGGCTGCGAGATCAGGAAGCCCAGCGTTGGCCCGATCGGCTCCGCCTTGAAGGTCTCGGCCATCGCACCGCGCTTAGGCTCGGAGATCGTCAGCCACAGTACGGCGGCGAGCGCGATGCCGGGCAGGCCGGCGGTGAAGAAGGCCATCCGCCAGCCGTAGTGCTGATTGACGTAACCGCCGATGAAATAGCCGAGGAAGACGCCGAGATAGGTGCCGATCGCGTAAATGCCGAGCGCGCGGGGACGCTCGTTCTTGTCGAACAGATCGGCGATCATCGATTGCGAGGCCGGTGTGCCCGCGGACTCCCCGATGCCGACGCCGACCCGCGCCAGTGCCAGCGTCGCGACGCTGGAGGCCATGCCGCAGAGATAGGTCATCGCGCTCCAGAACGCGAAGGCTGCCGCGACGATGTTGCGGCGGTTGAGACGATCGGCCATCCGCGCAATGGGAATGCCGAGCAGCGAGTAGAACAGCACGAAGCCGAACCCGGCGAGCAGGCCCATCGTGGTGTCGCTGAGCGCGAACTCCTTCTTGATCGGCTCGATCAGCACGTTGAAGATCGTGCGGTCGAGGAAGTTGAGGGCGTAGATGATTGTGAGCAGGCCGAGCACGTAATAGCGGCGCGCGGAGGGCGCGGCAGCGGCCTGCGTGGCTGCAGCCGCCTGCGGTGCGACATCGACCATGACTTCCTCCCCCGATTTTTGTGTTTTCTTGTTTGCCTTGCGCGCGGGCCTTATCCCTCGCGGATGTAATTCCCTGCTTCGAATTCCACCGGCCCGGCATCGGCGTCGAACGACACGCCGATCGGGTCGCGGCCGGCGGCCATGGCCTCGAGCTGCTCAGAGAGCATCCGGCGGATCATCAGCACGCCGCGGTCGCTCTGGCCGAAATGCTCCTCCGAATGAACCGTCACCGGACCCTGGCCGACCTGCGCCTCGTAGTCGCCGGGGAATTGCTGGTGCTCTTGCTCCGTCATGTCCCACCAGAACTTGCCGTTGAACTTCGAGCGCATGCGGCCGATATCGCCCGCATTCTTGACCCGGCCGGCGACATAGATGCGGAACGAGGTGTCGTCGATCGGCAGGGTCCAGCCGATCGATTCGACGCGGGCGAATTGCGCGACCCGCGGATTGGGCACGACGCGGAGCGTGGGCAGGGCAGCCTCGGTGACGCGGTAGAACACACGGCCGTCAGCCTGCCTGCGGATCGAGCGTACCGCGACGCCGCGCGGCGACATCTCGAACTTCACCTCGGGCATCGAGGCCATCATGGTGGTGAATTGCGGCCCGGAGAACGAGCCGTGCAGCACCGGCACGTGATAGGGGTCGGCGACGTTCTCGAAATGCTGCAGCCAGTTGCAGGGGATCACGGCAGGGCCGCCGCCGCCGATCGAGGAATCGTCAGCCTCGACGAACTCGCCGTCGTCCATCGTCTCCAGGCACTCGTAGCGCGGCAGCACCGGCTGCTTATCCGCCGGGCCCATATAGGCGAAGATCAGGCCGTAGCGTTCCTGCACCGGATACCAGGGCTGGCGCACCTTGTCCTTGAACAGGCCGCCTTCGGGCTCGCAGGGCTGCTCGAGGCAGCGGCCTTCGGTGTCGAATTTCCAGCCGTGATAGCAGCAGCGGATGCCGTCTTCCTCGACCTTGCCGTAATAGAGTGTGGTGCCGCGATGGCAGCAGCGCGCGTGCAGCAGGCCGGCCCGGCCATGCCGGTCGCGGAACAGGATCAGGTCTTCGCCGAGCGTGCGGACTTTTCTGGGGATATCGGTGGCGTCGCCGACGAGCCCGATCGGGTGCCAGTAGCGGCGCAGCAGCTCGCCCATCGGCGTGCCGCGGACGACCGAGGTGAGCTCGGTCCGGGTGGTGGACGGCTTCATCGCATAGGCCGTGCCGAGATCGCGGTCCCGCTGGGTGATGGTCATGCTGGTTTCCTCCCGCCGCCGGACTGCTGCCTGCGATCGCTGTGTCGTTGATCAAGTCAACGATAGATCGATGACAATGTCAACGATTTCGTCTAGCTTGGCAGCGACAGGCTTTGTTGGCAGAGGTTGGCGATGACCGAGAAGCTCAGGACTGCGAGGGCCTTGCCGCCGGAGGCGGTGGTTGATGCCGAGCTGGCGCCGATCACCGCGATGATGTCGTCGCGGCTGATGGTGCTGGCGAATCTGCTCAGGCGCGGTGCGCTGCTGCGCTACAAGCGGCTGACCGGGCTGTCCTCGGTCGAGTTCGGCCTGGTTGCCTCGCTCGGCCGGCGGCCGCCGATGAGCGTGGTGCGACTTGCCGAAGCCGTCGGCATGGACAAGGGGCAGATCAGCCGGGCGCTTGCCGAGCTCGTCGCGCGCAAGCTGGTCGCCAAGCAAGCCAACCCGCGTGACAATCGGGAAACACTCGTCTCCCTCACAAAGGCTGGGCTCGCCGCCCATGACGCCATTGTGGCCGGCGCGCAGGAGCGAAACCGGCGCCTGCTGGAACAACTTGGCCCGCAGGATCTCGAGTTGCTGCTCGGACATATCGACCGCCTGACGCTGACCGCGGCCGAGATGCTCGCTGCCGAACGGGAGCTGGGCTGATATGGGGAAAGCGCAGGACACGGGACGGCCGCCGCGGCGTCCCCCGTTGCGCCAAGCGCTTCCGCCTGATGCGGCAAAGAGCCCGCGGGAGGGACGGTAAAAGCGTCAAAATTGCTTGTCTTGCGCCCCCTGTTGCGCTGCGCTAAAGCCTCAAGAACAATTCCAATCAACGAATCTGCGGGACGTCCGAAACCGCAGCAAGAAGGCCTCGCCGATGACCGGCATCCTGCAGAATTATCTCCCACTTGTGGTCTTTATCGGGGTAGCGAGCCTGATCGGGCTGGCGCTCCTGATCGCGCCGTTCCTGGTCGCGTTCCAGTCGCCGGATCCGGAAAAGCTGTCCGCCTATGAATGCGGATTCAACGCTTTTGACGACGCCCGCATGAAGTTCGACGTCCGGTTCTATCTGGTGGCGATCCTCTTCATCATCTTCGATCTCGAAGTGGCGTTCCTGTTCCCCTGGGCCGTGGCGTTCGGAAAACTCGGCGCGACCGGCTTCTGGTCGATGATGGTGTTCCTGGCCGTGCTGACGGTCGGGTTCGCGTATGAATGGAAGAAAGGCGCGCTCGAATGGGATTGAGCCCCACCGCCGCATCCTCGCAGCCGGCGATTGCGCAAGCTCCGAGAGGCATTCTCGATCCGTCGACCGGCAAACCGGTCGGCGCCAATGATCCGTTTTTCCTCGAGGTCAATCACGAGCTGTCCGACAAGGGCTTCTTCGTCGCCGCGGCCGATGATCTCATCACCTGGGCGCGCACCGGCTCGCTGATGTGGATGACCTTCGGTCTCGCCTGCTGCGCGGTCGAGATGATGCAGGTCTCGATGCCGCGCTACGACGTCGAGCGCTTCGGCTTCGCGCCGCGTGCCTCGCCGCGGCAGTCTGACGTGATGATCGTCGCGGGCACCCTGACCAACAAGATGGCGCCCGCGCTGCGCAAGGTCTACGACCAGATGCCGGAGCCGCGCTACGTCATCTCGATGGGCTCCTGCGCCAATGGCGGCGGCTACTACCACTATTCCTACTCGGTGGTGCGTGGTTGCGACCGCATCGTGCCGATCGACATCTACGTGCCGGGCTGCCCGCCCACGGCGGAAGCGCTGCTCTACGGCGTGCTGCTGCTGCAGAAGAAGATCCGCCGTATCGGCACTATCGAACGCTAAGGTTTCAGGCATGGACGACGGCAAGCTCGACGCCCTTGGGCAGACGATCGTGAGCGCGCTTCCGGGCGCCGCCACGGCGCACTCGGTCGCGTTCAATCAACTCACTATCGACGTCGAGATTGGCAGAATCGTGGACGTCGTCCGTTTTCTGCGTGACGATCCGAACTGCCGCTTCGTCAACTTCACCGACGCGACCGCGGTCGACTATCCGAGCCGCGAAAAGCGCTTCGATGTCGTCTACCATCTGCTCTCGCCGACGCTGAACACGCGCATCCGCGTGCGCGGCCAGGCCGACGAGACCACGCAGGTGCCGTCGATCATCGGTGTCTTCCCCGGCGCCGACTGGTTCGAGCGCGAGACCTACGATCTCTACGGCGTGATCTTCGTCGGGCATCCGGACATGCGCCGCCTGCTGACGGATTATGGCTTCGACGGCCATCCGCTGCGCAAGGATTTCCCGCTCACCGGCTTCGTCGAGGTTCGCTACGACGACCAGGAGAAGCGGGTGCTGTACGAGCCGGTCCGGCTCAACCAGGAATTCCGCAAGTTCGATTTCCTCTCGCCCTGGGAAGGCGCGGACTATCCGCTTCCCGGTGACGAGAAGGCCAAGGCGGAGCCGAAGCCATGAACGAGCAACCGCAAGATCTTCGTAACTTCACCATCAATTTCGGCCCGCAGCATCCGGCGGCGCACGGCGTGCTTCGCCTCGTGCTGGAGCTCGACGGCGAAGTGGTCGAGCGCGTCGATCCGCATATCGGCCTGCTTCACCGCGGCACCGAGAAGCTGATCGAGCACAAGACCTATCTGCAGGCGATTCCGTATTTCGACCGGCTCGACTACGTCGCGCCGATGAACCAGGAGCACGCGTTCTGCCTCGCGGCGGAGAAGCTGCTCGGCATCACGGTGCCGCGCCGCGGCCAGTTGATCCGCGTGCTGTATTGCGAGATCGGCCGCATTCTCTCCCATCTGCTCAACGTCACCACGCAGGCGATGGACGTCGGCGCGTTGACCCCGCCGCTGTGGGGGTTCGAAGAGCGCGAGAAGCTGATGGTGTTCTACGAGCGCGCCTCGGGCTCGCGCATGCACGCGGCGTTCTTCCGCGTCGGCGGCGTGCACCAGGATCTGCCACCGAAGCTGATCGACGATATCGACGCGTGGTGCGATCCGTTCCTCAAGGTCGTCGACGACCTCGACACGCTGCTCACCGGCAACCGCATCTTCAAGCAGCGCAACGTCGATATCGGCGTGGTGCCGCTGAAGGAGGCCTGGGAGTGGGGCTTCTCCGGCGTGATGGTGCGCGGCTCGGGCGCGGCCTGGGACCTGCGCAAGTCACAGCCCTATGAGTGCTACGCCGAGATGGATTTCGACATTCCGATCGGCAAGAACGGTGACTGCTACGATCGCTACCTGATCCGCATGGAAGAGATGCGCCAGTCGGTGCGCATCATGAAGCAGTGCATCCAGAAACTGAAGGCGCCCGACGGGCAGGGCCCGGTTGTCGTCGAGGACAACAAGATCGCGCCGCCGCGCCGCGGTGACATGAAGCGCTCGATGGAAGCGCTGATCCACCACTTCAAGCTGTACACTGAAGGCGTGCACGTGCCGGCCGGCGAGGTCTACGCTGCGGTCGAGGCGCCGAAGGGCGAGTTCGGCGTCTATCTCGTCGCCGACGGCACCAACAAGCCCTACAAGTGCAAGATCCGCGCGCCGGGCTTCGCCCATCTGCAGGCGATGGATCACATCTGCAAGGGCCATCTGCTGGCCGACGTTTCCGCCATCCTTGGCTCGCTGGACATCGTGTTCGGCGAGGTCGACCGGTGATGATGTCCGCATCCGCACCGCGCGCAATGAGAGTTTGATCGATGTCCGTCCGCCGCCTTGCCCCGAAGGAATTGCAGCCCGCGAGCTTCACGTTCACGGACGAGAATCTCGC
>DASVOL010001032.1:0-1515 GCA_036383375.1 Bradyrhizobium sp.
GCCAACAACGCGGCCCAGCAATATCGCAAGCTCGCGGAGCTGTTGCCGACGGCGGCCAAGGCGCTCGGCACGGCTGCAACCGTGATGGCCAGCCAGCGGTCGCAGAAGGGGGAGCGCTCGCTCAGCCTTGGCCTGGCTCCGAAGACGGTGTTCAACGACTCCATCACCAACCAGCGCTCCTACAGTACGATGTCGTTGCCGCTTGCCGACATCAAGGTCCTCGGCAAACGTGTCGGCGGCACCGTCAACACTATCGTCATGGCGATGTGCAGCATCGCGCTGCAGCGGTTCCTCGCCGAGCGCGGCCTGCTGCCCAAGGAGGCCCTGATCGCGATGGTGCCGGTCAGCCTGCGTGCCGAAGGCGACAAGGCGATGAACAACCAGGTCTCGGCGGTACGCGTCGACCTGGCAACCGACATCGATGACCTGCCAACCCGCTTCAAGGCGATCCACGCGTCATCCGAGGCGGCCAAGGCGGTCGTGCGCGAACTCAAGCCGGTGCTCGGCGTCGATGTACCGATCACAGGTTCGCCGTGGTTGATGACGGGGCTCGCCTCACTGCTTGGCCGCTCCAACCTCGCCAGTCGCATGCCGGCAGCGGGCAACGTGCTGATCTCCAATGTGCCGGGACCGGGGCAGCATCTCTATATGGCCGGCGCACGGATGGTGCATTATTTCCCGGTCTCGATTCCGTATCACGGCAGCGCGCTGAACATCACGGTGCACAGCTATGCGGGCCTGCTCGAGTTCGGCCTGACCGCGTGCCGGCGTGTGCTCACGCAGGACGAGTCCTACGAGATGATCGAGCATCTCCGGGCGGCCTTGCGTGCGATCGAAGCCTTGCCACCGGTCGAGGCCGAGATCGTCGAGCTGACGACACAAGCTGCGGCTCAATCGAAGGCGGCATCGGCGGCCGCGGCGTCGGTGACGGTCATCCAGCCTGACGAGGTGCCGCCGGCCGCCGCAAACGACAAGGCGAGCCGGGCCAGCTAGGCGCCGGGGGCCTTCAACGCTTCACATCGTCGGAGCCGGGGCACCATCGCGGTCTCCCGCTCGGTGTCGGAATCAAAAGAACATTCGGAGGAAACCAGGATGCACCCACCCGCCGCTAAGGGATCGCTGTCGGTACTGGAAAGTCCGGCGCACAAATCCCTGTTCTCGAAGATCGATTGGCGCCTGATTCCGCTTCTTTTGATCGCCTATATGATCGCCTATCTCGATCGCATCAATATCGGCTATGCGCAGCTGCAGATGAAGCAGACGCTGCCATTCGACGATGCGGTCTACGGTCTCGGCGCAGGCATCTTCTTCGTGGGATACTTCCTGTTCGAGGTGCCGAGCAACCTGCTGCTGGAGCGGATCGGCGCGCGTAAGACCCTGCTGCGTATCATGGTGCTGTGGGGGCTCGCCGCAACCGCCATGATGTTCGTGTCGACACCGTTCCAGTTCTATCTCGTCCGGTTTCTGCTCGGTGTGTTCGAGGCCGGCTTCTTTCCCGGCGTGATCCTCTACTTC
>DASVOL010001033.1:0-3213 GCA_036383375.1 Bradyrhizobium sp.
GAGGAGCTCTGCCTGCGCCCGGATCTCACGATCCCGGTGGCGCGCGACTACCTTGCCTCGCCCCGCGCCGGTCAGCCGGCCGGCTTCAGCTATCTCGGCCCGGTGTTCCGCTATCGCGACGGCCAGCCGAGCCAGTTCCTGCAGGCCGGCATCGAATCGTTCGGGCGGCAGGACCGCGCCGCGGCCGACGCCGAGATGCTGGCGCTGGCGCTGGAGGCGACCACGGCGTTCGGGTTGAAGGATGTCGAGATCCGCACCGGCGACGTCGCGCTGTTCAACGCGCTGATCGATGCGCTCGAGCTTTATCCGGTGTGGCGGCGCCGGCTGATCAAGGATTTCAACCGCAAGGTTTCCCTGACCGACGACATCGAGCAGCTGACCTTGGCGACTGCGCCCGGCCGCAACGAATATGAGGGCGTGCTCGCGGCGCTGGCCGGCTCCGACCGCAAGGCGGCGCTGGCGCTGGTCACCGATTTGATGTCGATCGCCGGCACCACCAATGTCGGCGGGCGCACGGTCGCCGAGATCGCCGACCGCTTCCTCGAGCAATCGACATTGAAGGGCGGCGCGCTGCCGCGCGATGCCCTCGCCACCATCAAGCGCTTCCTCGCGATATCGGGCGATCCCGATGACGCGGTCGCGCAGCTGCGCGCGCTCGCCGCCGACGCCAGGCTCGATCTTGCCGCGGCGATCGACCAGTTCGAAAGCCGCGTCGGCTTCATGGCCGCGCGCGGCATCGATATCCGGAAGACGCGGTTCGCGACCGCGTTCGGCCGCGGCCTCGACTATTACACCGGCTTCGAGTTCGAGCTGCACGCCAAGGGCAACGGCGCCGAGCCGCTGGTCGCGGGCGGCCGCTATGACGGGCTGATGTCGCAGCTCGGCTCGGCCAATCCGATCCCCGCGGTCGGCTTCTCGGTCTGGATCGAGGCGATGAACCGGCATGGCAAGGCCGGCGCCACCGGAGGCGCCCAATGAGCACGCCGTTCGTCGTCGCCGTTCCCTCCAAGGGACGCTTGCAGGAAAATGCGGAAAGCTTCTTCGCCCGCGCCGGGCTGACCCTGTCGAAGGCCGGCGGCGCGCGCGACTATCGCGGCACCATCGCCGGCGTCGACAATGTCGAGATCGCCTATCTGTCGGCGAGCGAGATCGCAGCTAATCTGGCGCGCGGCTCGGTGCATCTCGGCGTCACCGGCGAGGACCTGGTGCGCGAGAGCATTCCCGATGCGGACAAGCGCGTGCTGATGATCGAAGGCCTCGGCTTCGGCTATGCCAATGTCGTGGTCGCGGTGCCGCAGGCCTGGATCGACGTCCGCACCATGGCCGATCTCGACGACGTCGCATCGGGCTTCCGCGAGCAGCACAATCACCGCATGCGGGTTGCGACCAAATACATCAACCTGACGCGCGGCTTTTTTGCCAAGCACGGCGTCGGCGACTACCGCATCGTGGAGAGCGCCGGCGCTACCGAGGGCGCGCCCGCGGCCGGCACCGCCGAGCTGATCGTCGACATCACGACCACCGGCGCGACGCTCGCCGCCAACGGGCTCAAGGTGCTGGACGACGGCGTGATGCTGCGCAGCCAGGCCAATCTCGTCGCCTCCCGCGACGCCGACTGGTCGACCGGCGCCCGCGAGACCGCGCGCGTCATCCTCGACCACATCGCCGCGCGCGCCCGCGCCAGCAAGTACCGCGAGGTCCGCACCCGCTTTGCCGGCTGCAACGACGCGCTGCTGTCCGAGGCGCATACCCGTTTCGGCGTAGTCGCCCCGTTCGGCGGACCGACCTCATCAGGCATGCTTACGCTGCACTGCCCACCGGGCAAGCTCTACGCGCTCGGCAGCTTCCTGCGCGAGCACGGCGCCGAAACCGTGTCGGTGGTGTCGCTGGACTACGTGTTCGACCGCGAGAACCCGCTGTTCGCCAAGCTCGAGGCGTTCCTGCGACAATGAGCCGGTGTCGCCGTTCATGTTGGCGACAGCCGGCCGCCGGTACCATATTGTGTTCATGATCTCTCGTCGTGACGCGTTTTCCTCACGCGAAGGCGAACCCGATTTCGCTGGAAAACGCTCTAGTTCTGGAACCTGACCGATGATGCTGGGCTCTGACGTTTCCAGCCTGACCACAACCGCCAAGACCGCCGCCGCGCAGGGTCTGTCGATCGTCGTGCCCGTCTACAACGAGGCCGCCGGGCTTGCGGCGCTGCACCAACGACTGATCGACCTCGCCGGCTCGCTGCGCGCCCGCTACGGGCTCAATTGTGAGGTGGTCTATGTCGACGACGGCAGCGCGGACAACACGCTGGCGATCGCGCGCGGCCTGCCCGCCGACGGGCTCGACCTCCAGGTGGTGTCGCTGTCGCGCAATTTCGGCAAGGAGGCGGCGCTGATGGCCGGCCTCGACCATGCCCGCCGCGGCGCGGTGCTGTTCATGGATGGCGATGGCCAGCATCCGCCGACATTGGTGGAGCAACTGGTCGCGCACTGGATCGATGACGGCTACGACGTGGTCTACACGGCGAAGGCGCATCGCGACAATGAATCGGCATTCCGGCGGCTTGCGGTCCGCAGCTTCTACGCGCTGATCAACTGGGGCGCGCGGCAGCAGATCCCCGAGGATGCCGGCGACTTCCGCCTGCTGTCGCCGCGCGCGGCCGCGGCCTTGCGGCAATTGCCGGAGCGCAACCGCTTCTTCAAGGGCCTCGCCAGCTGGATCGGCTTCAAGCAGATCCGCGTCGACTACGAGCCGGCGCCGCGTGCGCATGGTGTCACCACCTTCAACGCCGGCCGGCTGATCGGCCTGTCGATCGAGGGCCTGACCTCGTTCTCGGTGGCGCCGCTGCGCTTCGCCAGCCTGCTCGGCGCGCTGCTCGCGGGCGCAGCGTTCCTGTTCGGCCTCTCGATCCTGTGGGAAGTGCTGACCACCGGCAAGCAGGTGCCCGGCTATCCCTCGCTGATGATCGGCGTGATGACGATCGGCGGCGTGCAGCTGATCATGATCGGCATCGTCGGCGAATATATCGGCAAGATCCTCTCCGAATTGAAGGCGCGGCCGATCTACTTCGTCGCCGAGCACACCGAGAAGCATGCCGACGGCGGCACGGCACAGAGCGCCACCGAGCGGACCGCCGCCGAATGAGCGAAGCTTCGCCGCGCCGGATCTGGCTGTGTGCTGACGATTATGGCTTGAGCGATGGCGTCAACCGCGCGATCC
>DASVOL010001034.1:0-10167 GCA_036383375.1 Bradyrhizobium sp.
GTTGATCCAGATGATCTTGCCGACCGCGAGCCAGAACGACGGCTTGACGAGATCCGCCTGGAATTGGGTCAGAAACGCTCCGACATCGGCGGACACGACGTGTAGCCAGTTCACAGTCCGCCCCTGTTGGGCCGGCGGCCCTTGCGGCTAGAGCCTTTTTCGTTCCGATGGAATCGGAACGCGGCTCTGGATTCCTGTTTTGACGCGTTTTCTTTACGCGAACCGGTATCCACTTCGCTCGAAAACGCTCTAGTCGTTGGCTTCCGGCGGCAGGAAGTCCACCTCGTGCTCGGCGGAAATGCGCACCACCTCGACGGGGTCCTGCAGATTGTGCAGCTTCTCGAACAGCGCCTCGAGCTTCTGCATCGGCGACACCCAGAACAGCGCCCGCGCCGGCTTGTCGGACTTGTTGAAATAGCCGTGCGGGATCCCGCGCGGCATGCGCACGAGGTCACCGGCCCTGGCCTGCACCCAGACGCCGTCGAGCTTGAGGTCGAGCACGCCTTCCTGCACCAGGATGAACTCGTCCTGGGTCGGGTGGATGTGCACCGGCACGAACTGGCCGGGATCGCTGTTGGTCTCGAACGCGAAGGTCGAGTCGGTGATCGCCTTCGGATAGTAGACCTGGCCAAGGATATTCCAGGTCTTGCCGCCGTAGCCGGTGCCGGTTCGGGTAATGCCTTTCTCGAGCGTGCCCATGTCAGCCTCTCCAGTTTTGGATGCGTATTGTGGACACGGAGCCTGTCGCCAGCCGGTGAGGCTGTCTAGCCGATAAACGAATCCGCCGCCGGCGCTACCATGCTGCATTGCGGGAGCATCGAGCCCGGCGGCGTCTGCCCAATGACGCCGCATCCGTCTGCGTGCCGATCGGGCAGATTGCGCGACGAAACGGCGTTCCCCTTTGCCGGCGGATGCACTAGGCTGCCTGATATTTTAGACCTCAAACAACTCCGGACGGCCGGCGTGACAGCTGTTGGCAACGAGGTTTCGGCGAGAGCAGATTCTGCGAGGGCAAGGCTCAAGGATTTCGCGCGCGTCGCGACGGCGCGTGTCGACGACGCGGCTGAAGCAATCGGCCGCATCTTCTGTCCGCACGATCTGACGCCGGTCGATCGTTCGGAGCGCGATTTCTCCGCGCACCACAATTGCGCTGGGTTCGACGGATTCTCCGTCAACTATGTCGCCTATGGCGGATCGGTCGCGATCAACCCGGGCTGCCTCGACCGCTTCTTCCTGTTGCAGATGCCGCTGTCCGGCTCGGCCACGGTGCGGACCGCCGCGCGCGAGCTCACCACCGGGCCGCAACACTGTGCCTCGCTGCTGTCGCCGACGATTCCGACCGAGATGACCTGGCGCGACAACTGCGCCCAGATCATCCTGCTGCTCGACCGCAGGCTGGTCGAACATCGCGCGGCAGCGCTCGGCGGCGTGGCGGTCCGGCCGGTCGAGTTCGATCCGGCCGTCGCCTTGCATGGGCCACTCGGGCAGACGCTCTCGGCCAGGATCGAGCAGCTCGTGACGACAGCCGAGCAGCTCGGGCGGCACAAATCCTTGTCCGCGGTCGCGGCGGCCGATTGGCGCGAGCAGTTCCTCAATGTCCTGCTCAACGAGCAGCGGCATAGCCTGAGTTCGGCGATCGATGTCTTCAACGGCCGTGCCGAGGCCCAGCCGGCGGCGCTGAAGCGCGTGCGGGCTTACCTCGAGACCCGTGCGAGCGAACCGCTGGATCTTGCCGAGCTTGCGGAGATCGCAGGGACCGGCGTCCGCGCGCTGCAACTCGGCTTCCGCCGCCACTTCGGCACCACCGTCTCAGAGATGCTGCTCGACATCCGCCTCGCCCATCTCAACGCCCGTCTCAAGACGGCGCGGCCGGGCGAACGCATCGTCGATATTGCGTTCGATCTCGGCTTTACCCATCTGAGCCGGATGGCGAGCGCCTATCGCGCCAAGTTCGGCGAAAGCCCGAAGGCGACGCTGCACCGGCTGAGCTGAGCCGACCGCAATCCGCGGCTAGCGATGAAATGGCGCCGTCCTCGCCTGGGCCGAAAAATCGGTGACCGGTGGTTCGATACGCCTGGTCTGCCTGACCATGTGCACGCTCGTCACCTGCTGCGACCGCTGCGCGTACTTCGACGGTGCGCTGGCGGATGCGCCGCCTTGAGCGGCGGGAGCCATCAACACGGCAATCGCAAGGGCACTGATCAGGATGGCAAGGGACTTCGGCATCGCACCCTCCAAGAGGCTGAGACACGTCCGAACAGCAACCAGGCGTTTCCGATCGACGCCTCTGCTCGGCGTCTTGTTGACGATGGGGAATGCTGGTCTCAATTTCTGTGAATCGCAACAATAATCAGCAGCTGCCGATTTTTTGGACAGCCGGCCGCGCCGATCAGGAAAGCGGCACGCGACGACGACCAGCCGATTGCGCTGCAACGCAAGTTGCGGACAGCGCGGGCCGCGGTGCTCGCGTCACCTGCTCCGCCCAGCCAACCCTTCCGACGCAATGCCGCGATGGTCGTCTTCCGCCGCCAACGCGCAGAGCTGCCGTGCTATCCGCTCCGCTTCGCCGACCGCCTGTCCCGGTAGAACGATCATGTCGACCAGGCCTGCCTCATAGGCTCTCTCGGCGCGCATCGGCCGTCCGGGAACCAGCATCGAAAGAGCACGATGATGAGCAAGCCGCCCGGGTATCAGCAGGCCCATCGAACCATCCGGGATCAGATCATGAGATTCCAGCGGCGAAGCAAACGTCGCGGATGCGGCAGCGATGACCTGGTCGCAATAGAACACAATGGCCGTGCCGATGCCTTCCGACGCTCCCTCGACCGCGGCGATGATCGGCTTTGCATTGCTGGCGAACGTGTGCAGCAGCCGGGTCACGTCCTGAAGCGGTAATCTTTCCGGCCCCGCGGCGCCGACAGCGCGATGTTCAGCGGCCTCGCGGCCTGCCGCGAAGCCATCGAACCCGCCGGCGACGACGATGCCGCGGATGGCAGGATTGTGCTGCGCCGATTCGATGGCCATCGTCATAGCGAGGCACATGTCGTCCGCGCGCCCGTCGATCCCTTCCGGGCTCAGCACCGCAATCGTCCGCACTGCTCCTTGCTCGCCGACCACGACGCGTCCGGCCACCGGGTCAATTCTCCGCCGGTACTCGCCACATCGGAGATTTCGGGCCGCCGTAGTAGCGCATTTGAGAGCCGCCGACGGTGTCCGCCGTCGGCGCCGCTATGTCACTGGCACAGCCGGCAACCGTGGCGCAGACGCCGGCGAGCACAACGATACGCAGCAGCAGCGGTCTTGATGTCGAGATCGTCACAGCAGCCTCCTCACCCTCTCACGCTGCGTCAGTACTTCGCGACCACTGGCCCACCGAACTTGTAGTCAAGGCCCAGCGTCACGACCGAAAACGTGTTGTCGACCGTGTAGGGAATCTGGCCGTTGAGCGGTGCGGCGCGCTCGTAGCGGCCGAAGTCGTAGTAGCGATACTCGAACTTGCCGATCAGGTTGTTGGTGATCGCATAGGCGATACCGCCACCCGCGGTCAGACCGCTCCTGTTGGCGTTGAACTGATCGACGCCGAACACCGGATCGGTGTTGGTGTGCTGGAGCTCGCCATACGCCCAGCCACCGGTGAAGAACAACAGCAACCGGTCGACCGCGATGCCGCCGCGCGCCCGGAGGGTGAAGCCGTCGCGGAGAGTGGTCGCATCGACCGAGCCGATCGGCAAGGTGCCGGCGTTGAACTGGTCGACATCGCTTCCCTTGATGCCGGACCAGAAGCCGTCGGCTTCGACGCCGACCACGATGCTGCCGCTCTGGACGTTGTAGCCGAGCTCGCCGCCGGCGATGCCTCCGGTGGAGGAATAGTTGATGGTGTAGTTGGCAAGGCCAGCCGGCCCGAGTGCGTTGTTGAGATTGTGGTTGCCGTAGCCGCCGCCGCCGAACACGCCGATATAGAAACCGGACCAGTCGTATGCCGGCGCCGCGATCGCCGGCGCCTTGGTGTAGAGCGGCAGGTCTGCACTTCTTGCCGGAGCGGCGAGCAGCAATACTCCGAGTGCCGTGGTGGTGAACAGAATGTGTTTCATTGTGAATCCTCTAATTTCTGACGGAAGCGCCGGGGTTCGACCGGCGCTTTGCTGCCCACGATCAGAAGTGAATGATGATGTCGGCCGAACCGATCAGAGCGAAATTCTTGGTCGGGGCGATGCCGAGGTTGGAATTGCCGTTGAACGCATTCGCATCCAGCGACCTGTAGTAGGAGACCTCGGGCCGGATCTCGATTTGCGGCGAGAACCAGTGCTGCCAGCCGATGCCGGTCTCGACGTAACGCGTCTTCACGCCGGTACGCTGCCCCTGCTTGTCGTCATAGAACTCGATCCGATACGAGATGTTATCGAGCGGCGACGCCTTGTAGTTCAGGTAAGCGAGATAAGTCTGCACCGACGCCGTGCAGGCGAACACCGTCGCGCTGCTGCACTGGGCGAGGCCAGGCGCATTGAACGGCAGGTATTGCGGCGAGAACGGCGTGCCACCGGCAGCGAACGCAGCCATCGCAGCCGGATTGTTGGCGTTCAGCACATTGTTCTGATGCAGATTGTAGGTCTCGAACGAGATGTGCCACTGGTCGTTGAACTTGTGATACGCCGTCAGGCCGTACCATTGCAGGTTGTTGTAGCCCCAGGTGCCGCTGTTGATCGCGTCCGCAACGACGTAGACGCTGTCGTTGCCGGAATCGCTGGTCCAGCGCACGCCGCCGGTGACGCTCGGTATCGCGCCCGGGTCCTTCAGCATGGTGGTGCCGGGGAACAGCGGATTTGGGAACGGGTTGGCGATCTTGGCGCCAGCGTTCCACGGCATGGTGTCGCTGCCAACCGACACGCCCAGTTGGAGCATCCAGTTCTTGTTGACTGCGAGTGTGCCCTGCAGACCCGTGTTGGTGTAGTTGTCGAACGTATACGTCATCGAGTGCGTATACATGTAGTTGTTCGGCGCGAGCTGCGCCTCGATGTCGGGGATCGAGATGAAGCGGCCGAACCGCAACAGCAGGCCTTCCGCGATCTGCGGAATGAACACCTCGCCGTAGGCCATCGGCAAGTCGTAGCCGTAGTTCTTGTTCTGGTTCAGGAGCTGATTGCTCCAGAGACCATAGGCGGTCGTGTAGCGATAGTTCTCGCCATAGATCGGGGCGAGGCGAAATCCCCAGTCGATGTGATCCTTCTGGACCGTGTCGGGCAGGCGCTCGATATAGAGGACCGCCTGGTCGAGCTGAACCGTGTTCGGGTTGTAGTCATATGCGGCCGGGGCATTGCCGCCGCGAACCGTGTTGGAGCTCAGATTGCCGCCGGCATTGATCCAGCCGTAGACCTGGATGTGCGCATCGTTCATCCATTGTCCGGCAGGCGTGGTGCCGAGCGCGGTCATCAAGGGACTGTCGATCGAGCTCGGCCTCGTCACGCCGATGCTGGTCGAGCCGCCATACGGCCATTCCGTGAACGGCATCGGCGGCGTGCTCTGCGGCGTCGCTGGCCAATAGTCGCGACGCGACGCCGGCGCTTTCGGATCCGACGGCGCGGCGTCGTGGCCCCACTCGAGCCGATAGTAGTTGACGAAGCGCGAGAAGAAGTCGCTACCGAGATAATCGTCGAGGCAGGAGTAATTCTTGTAAGGATCGCACGCCGCGGCGGGCGCCTTCAACAACGGCGGATTGGCGTCGGCCGCGTGTGCCGCGTTGAACAGGCTCACCGCCGCCAACGATACGCCCGCCAAAAACAGTCTCTTCATGATTTTGCCCCAGGATATTGCTATCGACGCTTCGAGCGCAGTCGCGTGTTACGTCTGCGTAATCATTCGTGGGGCGTTGAGAAAAAGGCGATACGGGTCTCCTCGCGCTTTCATTAAGATAAAATATCCGAAACAGACTCCGCGGCGTTGTTTGCTCGTAGAAGCGTCAGTTGCACGCATGCCTGCTCAAGAACCCGGCGGAAATCCTGACGTTTTGCGACATACGCCGGTTGCGTTGCGGTAGATTTGCAGAACTCTGTGTTATTTCCGCCATAGCTCGACCAGCATCCGAGCTGCGCGCTATTTTATTGCTATGCGGATCGCCTTGAATTGAGATCGAAGAGATACGCGCCTCGTGGCTAAGCTCGCGGCATCGGGCGAATCCTTCGCATCGAGTGCAATGGAGCGCTGCGCATCGTGGCGAACGTTACGAATGGTGCGAACGACGTCGCTCTCGCCGACGAGATCAACGACGTCGATTTCGGCTTTCTGCCGGCCGATCTCACGGCACAGTGCCGCAATCTGATCGAGAGCTATCACGACATCCATGGCTACGCCTGCCTGCCCGACATGCTATGGCGGGCCCGGCTCGGCCCGTTCATCGAGCGGCATCACGAGTTCAGGCAGCGGCTGCGCAAGGCTTCGACGACCCGAAGCGCCAAGAAATCCAACCAGGGTTTTGTCGAGATCGCGACGGCGATCCTGTCGCTGGAGATTCTGTCGAGCAGCTTTGCGGGCTGGGCCGCACTCTATCCGGAGGCCGGCGCGAGCGCCCACGCGATCCTGAAGCGGCAATCCGGCGGCTCGCAGACCCCGCTGATGGATTTTTATCTCTACCCGCCGAAATATGTCAGTTCGGCCGCGATCGCCAAGCTGACCCCGCCCCGGACAAACCAGACCGGCGAATTCAGTCTCTACCGCACGTCGAAGCCGGAGCTTGCCGGCGAGCGGCTGGCGCTCGGCTATGTCAGCGAGATGTTGCAGAAATCGGATGATGCCGCCCTGCTTGAGCGCCACTGAAGGCGCGTCGCGCCGCCATCTTGTATTGCTATTTGATCCATCCGGCGGCGCCGGCAACCGTGGATCTCGCGCTTCGACTATTTCTTTTATATTTCTCGCCCGCCTCAACAACATGGATTTTCTATCCGTTCCTGGGGAATGCTCGGATCGCTGGGTAGTTGGTGACATCGGAGCGGCAGCCGACGTTCGAACGTTGAACCATTCGCGAGGGCACACGCCGCTCTGACGGCAATGGACCCGCGTCTTCAGCGCTCGCATCGGATGTTGCAGGGGCGGATTTCGTACAGGCCGAAGCGGCCGTGACGAGGATCTTCCGGTGTCTTGCTCTGCGAAGGCAAAATCCTTGATCTATTCCCTGCCCCTGTTCCAACGGCTCGCGGATATCCGCGCGCGCCGTGACGAAGCGGAGCATGTGCTCGCGCCGGGGTTCGAAGCGAAGCCGCAGTTGGTCATGTGGGCCGACGTCCTGCCCCTGGTGTGGTCGGTCGGATCGATCGGCGTCGTCACGGCGCTGCTATTTGCGCTCAATGAGCCGATCGCCGCGAACCTGGTGCCGATCGCCTATCTGATCCCCATCATCTATGCGGCCACCCGATGGGGCATCTGGGCGGGTACGCTGGCATCGCTGACCGCAATCACCGCGGCCGACTTCTTCTTTTTCACGCCGCTCTACAGCCTTCGGGTCGACAGTCCGCAGGAGGCGATCGACCTCCTCGTCTTCCTCGTCGTCGCGCTGGTGAGCAGCAATCTGGCCTCGCGCTTGCAACAGGAGACGGAAAGGTTGCGGCGCCGCGAGCGGGAGATCCAGCACCTCTACGAATTCTCCAAGCGCCTCGCCGCCTGCTTCACCATCTCCGATCTGATCGACGCCGTCAGTCATTATCTGGCGCATACGCTCGGCCAGCGAGCAGCATTGTTCGTCGCGTCCGCGGGAGGTCATTTCGAGTCCTCGCCGGAATTGGGGGCTGCCCCGCCGGCCGTGCAGGAGAGCGTAGCGGCGATGACGGCGACGGTCGGCGCAACGGATCGCAGCGTCATCGATGAAAAGACCCAGGAGGTGTGGCTGCTCCGTGCCGTCGGATCGAAGACCGTGGTGCACGGTGTCATCGCCATCAATGCCGGGCGCGGTACGCGCGACGCGATCAAGTTGCGCGCACGCCGGATCGAGGCGGTGCTGGAGGAGGTCTCGCTGACGCTGCAGCGGCTCGATATCGGCCAGGCGATGGACGATGCCAGGATGCATCTGCAGGCCGAATTGTTGCGGGACGCCTTCCACGGCACGCTCTCGCACGAACTCTGCTCGCCGCTCGCCGCCATCCAGGGATCGGTGAGCGTCATGCACGCGATGCCGGCCGTCGGCGCCGACGATCGGCTGCGTTCGTTGATCGAGGCGGTTTCGGACGAGGTCGCGCGGCTCGACGGCCACATCCGCAATCTCCTGAACGCAACGCGCGTCACGGCCGGCGGGCTGACACCTCGTCTCGAATGGTCCGACCCGCGCGACATAGTCAACGCCGCCGTCAAGGCGCGTGCGCCGCGGCTGGCGGCGCACCGCATCGAGATCGGATTTGACGACGATCTCCCACTGCTCAACGTCGATTCCGGCCTGGTCGCAGAGGCCTGCGGCCAGCTGCTCGAGAACGCCGCCAAATACTCCCCGTCCGGGTCGACGATCTCGGTGCAGACCCGGCACGTCGGCGGGCGTGTCGTGATGTCGATCGTCGACCAGGGGGTCGGCGTCACGCCGGACGAACAGCGCCATCTCGGCCGCAAGTCGTTCCGCAGCCCACGGCACCAGGCGAGCGTCCCCGGCTCCGGGCTCGGCTTCTGGATCGCATCGACCTTCGTCAAGGCACATGACGGCACCGTCGAGGTCGCGAGCCGCGGCCACGGCCTCGGGACGACGGCATCGATCTTGCTACCGGCACCGCAGACCACGGATTCGGAATTGGTGACCTGCGACGATGAGTAAGCCGCGTAACCTCGTCCTGCTGATCGACGACGAACCGAAGATCCGCCGTTTCCTGCGCGCCGGGTTCGAAATTCACGGTTTCTCCGTGGTCGAGGCCGAGAACGCCGCCGACGGATTGAAGATCGCGACCTTCAACGCGCCCGATCTCGTGATCCTCGATCTCGGCCTGCCGGACCTGCACGGCAGCGAGACGCTGGAGCGGCTGCGCTCCTGGTCCAACGTTCCGGTGATCGTGCTCTCCGTCGAATCCAACGAGGACGAGAAGGTTCGCCTCCTGCAGGCCGGTGCCGACGATTATGTCGTCAAGCCGTTCGGCATGGCCGAGTTGCTGGCGCGCAGCGACGCCGCGTTGCGCCGCTATTTCAAGAGCGCCACCGAGAACCCGGTCGTCGTCGCCGGGCCGCTGTCGGTCGATCTCGTCAGCCGGACCGTCTCGCTCAACCAGGCCAGAATCAAGCTGACGCGGAAGGAGTACCGCCTGCTGCACGTGCTTGCCGTGCATATCGGCCTGGTGGTGACCCACGATCAGCTGCTGAAGGAGATCTGGACCGGCAACCAGCGCGACAACATCCAGTATCTGCGCATCCTGGTGCGTAAGCTGCGCCAGAAGATCGAGGCCGATCCCAACCAGCCTCGCCTGCTGGTAACCGAGTCCGGGGTCGGCTATCGGCTGGAAAACCGCCTGGAGACCAGCGTGGCGGACTAACGCTTCCAACGCTGCCGGCATATATATACAAAAATAATATATTTCCGACCGAGAAAGCCTTAGCGTGCCCGGAAAAGGGGCACGTGGTGCAGTTCCTGATTCAACCGTTTCACGTCCTCGGCTTCGAGGGTCAGAACTGGATGCTGATCGTGGTTGCGCTCGTCGCCGGCTTCGCCCTGTTCGGCTGGAGAACCCGGGACCGGAGCTGAGCGGTTCGGGCTCCGTGGAGTTTCAGCGTCCCGGCCCTGCCCATCCGGCCAGTTTCACCGCCGGCCGCAACATCCCAGATTGGGGGAAGCCAACGGAGTTTCCCATGACCGAACCGACCACACTCGCCTCGCTGTCATCAGCCTTTTCCGACACCATCGCGCGCGCTGCGCCTGCGATCGTCTCCGTGCATTCGCATCGCGCGCGCGCCTCCGGCTTCGTCTGGAAGACTGGCCTGATCGTGACTGCCGACGAAGCGCTGGCCGACGAGGGCGAGATCGAAATCCAGTTTGCCGACGGCAGCCGCCGACAGGCGACCGTCGCCGGACGCGACCACACCACCGACATCGCGCTGTTGCGCGTCGACGGCGAGGTCGCGCCGATCAAGCTGTCGGCTGACATCCCCGCGCTCGGATCGCTCGCGGTGATCGTCGCGGCCGATCGCGGCGCGCCGATCGCGCGGCTCGGCATGGTC
>DASVOL010001035.1:0-10213 GCA_036383375.1 Bradyrhizobium sp.
CGACAGCTTCATGGTGTCGAACGGCGCGCCGCTCGATGACAATTGCGCAATCTTGCTCAGGATGTCGCGGCAGCGCTGCGCCTGTTCGCGCACCGTCTTGAGGTCGTCGGTGATCGCCGGGTCGTGCACGGTCTTCTCGAGCTCGCGCGAGATCAGGAAGATCGTCGACAGCGGCGTGCCGAGTTCATGCGCGGCGGCGGCGGCGAGACCGTCGAGCTGAGTCAGATGCTGCTCGCGCGTCAGGATCAGCTCGGTCGCGGCAAGCGCATCGGAGAGCTGGCGCGCCTCCTCGGTCACCTGGAATGCGTAAAGGCTGGTGACGCCGATCGCGAGCAGGATCGAAAGCCAGACGCCGATCAGATAGATCGGCGGCAGCACCAGCGGATCGTCGCCGTCCCACGGCAGCGGCAGATGGTAGAAGAACAGCGCCGAGGCGCAGGCGACTGCAAGGCAGCCGAGTGCGATCGTCAGCCGGATCGGCAGCACCGTGGCCGAGATCAGCACCGGTGCCAGGAACAGGAACGAGAACGGGTTCTGCAATCCGCCGGTGAAGTACAAGAGGCCGCCGAGCTCGACGATGTTGAACGCGAGCAGGGCCGCGGCATAGGCCGGCTCCAGCCGCTGCATCGGGTTGAACGCGATCTGCAGCGCCAGATTGAGCAGCGCCGAGAACGTCACGATGATGACGCAGGGGACGATCGGAACGTCGAATTCCAGCCCCTGGGCCACGATGAAGATCGCGACGAGCTGGCCGAGCGCGGCGAGCCAGCGCAGCCGAAGGATCGTATCCAGGCGGACATAGCGGCGGGGTTGGCGGAAGTCGGAAGCGAAGTCGGTCATCTCTGGACTTTAGCTGTGCCGTGGGCGGCGCACAAATTCGCGACTTAGCGCAAGCACGCCGGGCAAGCCTTGCGCTTATTGTCGCAATGCCCCAATGACGGCGATATGCAACAGCGCGGGACAGGTCAGGCGCAAGCGCCTGCGGCCAATCAGCCGCCCGCGGCCGATCAGGGCGGGTCGGCCGCGATCGACGTTGCGCATCTGGTCAAGGTCTACAAGACCACCCGTGCGGTCGACGACATCTCCTTCCGGATCGCGCGCGGCAGCATCACCGGCCTGCTCGGCGGCAACGGCGCCGGCAAGACCACCACGATCGCAATGATCATGGGGCTGGTGCTGCCCACCTCAGGCAGTGTCGCGGTGCTCGGCGCGAAAATCCCCGAGCAGCGCTATGAGGTGCTCGGCCGGATGAATTTCGAGAGCCCTTACGTCGACATGCCGATGCGGCTCACGGTGCGGCAGAACCTGACCATTTTCGGCCGCCTCTATGCCGTGAAGCATCTGCGCGAGCGGATCGACCAGCTCGCCGCCGATCTCGATCTCAAGGAATTCTTGGACCGCTCCAACGGCAAGCTCTCCGCCGGGCAGAAGACCCGCGTCGCGCTGGCGAAGGCGCTGATCAACGAGCCGGACCTGCTGCTGCTCGACGAGCCGACCGCCTCGCTCGATCCGGATACCGCCGACTGGGTGCGGCAGCATCTCGAGACCTACCGCAAGACCCATAACGCGACCATCCTGCTGGCCTCGCACAACATGCTGGAGGTGGAGCGCCTCTGCGACCGCGTCATCATCATGAAGCGCGGCAAGATCGAGGATGACGACAGCCCCGAGGGGATCATGGCGCGCTACAACCGCGACACGCTGGAAGAGGTGTTTCTCGACGTGGCACGCGGCCGCCTCCGTGAGGGCGCGCCGGAGGGCACATCATGAGCGAGATCGTCAGCCATCAGCCGCGCGGCATTTCATTGCAACGCATCAACGCGATGGTGCTGCGCTATTGGTATCTCCTGATATCGTCATGGCCGCGGCTCTTGGAACTGATCTACTGGCCGGCCTTGCAGATCATTACCTGGGGTTTCCTGCAGAACTACATCTCGCAAGCGTCCGGCTTCTTCGCCAAGGCGGGCGGCACGTTGATCGGCGCCGTGATCCTGTGGGACATCCTGTTTCGCGGCCAGCTCGGCTTCTCCATCTCGTTTCTGGAAGAGATGTGGGCGCGCAATCTCGGCAACCTGATGATGAGCCCGCTGAAGCCGATCGAATTCCTGCTCTCGCTGATGATCATGAGCCTGATCCGGCTCGCCATCGGCGTGATCCCGATGACGCTGCTGGCACTGTTCTTTTTCGGCTTCAACTTCTACGCCATCGGGCTGCCGCTGATCGCGTTCTTCTGCAATCTGATCTTCACCAGCTGGTCGGTCGGTGTGTTCGCCTCGGGCCTTGTGCTGCGCAACGGGTTAGGGGCGGAAAGCATCGTCTGGACGCTGATGTTCGCGGTGATGCCGCTCGCCTGCATCTACTATCCGGTCGAGGTGCTGCCGGTCTGGCTGCAATATGTCGCCTGGACGTTGCCGCCGACCTATGTGTTCGAGGGCATGCGGTCGCTGCTGATCGATCACGTCTTCCGTGCCGACCTGATGGCCTGGGCGCTGGTCATCAACGCCATCCTGTTCACTGCCTCTTTTGCGGTCTTCCTTGCCCTTTTGCAGAGCGCCAAGCGCAACGGATCGCTGCTCGCGGGTGGTGAATAAATGTCACTTTCACGTGGATTCTCGGTGTTTTAGCCCGATATCGACCCCAGATTCGGCTCGCGGCGCATTGACGCATTGTTACGCATTGGTCAGTATGCTGCGGCGCAAAACAGGGGTCTGAAAATACTATGCCCATCGGTGAATTTGGCGGTGCCCCGCCACTAGCGGCGGAAGGCAGTCCGGCACTCACGACGCCGTTGTACTGGATGTATGAGATGGCGCATGCGTCGCTCAATCCGGTCCGCGCCGTGACCGACGCCACCAAGATCCTGTTTCAGAATCCGCTCAATCCGTGGACGCACACCGAGTTCGGCAAGTCGATCGCCGCCGGCTGCGAGCTGTTCGAGCGCACGACGCGCCGCTACGGCAAGCCGGAATGGAACCTGCCGACGACCGAGGTCAATGGCATCCGCACGGCGGTCGAGGTTCGCACGGTCTGGGAAAAGCCGTTCTGCCGCCTGCTGCATTTCGATCGCAAGCTGACGCGCCCGTTGCGCTCGCCGCAGCCGCGCGTGCTGATCGTGGCGCCGATGTCGGGCCACTATGCGACGCTGCTGCGCGGCACGGTCGAGGCGTTCCTGCCGACCCATGAAGTCTACATCACCGACTGGGCCGATGCGCGCATGGTGCCGCTCGCGGCCGGCCGGTTCGATCTCGAGGATTACGTCGATTACCTGATCGAGATGCTGCACGCGCTCGGCGGCAACATGCACATCGTCGCGGTGTGCCAGCCTTCGGTGCCTGTCGTGGCAGCTGTTTCGGTGATGGAAGCCAGCAACGACCCGTTCGTGCCGCTGTCGATGACGCTGATGGGCGGTCCGATCGACACCAGGCGCAATCCGACCGCGGTCAACAACCTCGCGGAAGAGCGCGGCATCGAGTGGTTCCGCAACAATGTCATCACCAAGGTGCCGTTCCCGCACCCGGGCGTGATGCGCGACGTCTATCCGGGCTTCCTGCAGCTCAACGGCTTCATCAGCATGAACCTGGATCGGCACATGGACGCGCACAAGGCGCTGTTCGCCAATCTGGTGAAGGGTGACGGCGATCTCGTCGACAAGCACCGTGAATTCTACGACGAGTATCTCGCGGTGATGGACCTCACTGCCGAGTATTACCTGCAGACCGTCGACCTCGTCTTCGTCAAGCACGCGCTGCCGAAGGGCGAGATGACCCACCGCGGCAAGCCGGTCGATCCGTCGAAGATCCGCCGCGTCGCGCTGATGACGGTGGAAGGCGAGAAGGACGACATCTCCGGCCTCGGCCAGACCGAGGCAACGCACGCACTCTGCACCGCGATCCCGAACCATCGCCGCGTGCACTACGTGCAGAAGGGCGTCGGGCACTACGGCGTGTTCAACGGCTCGCGTTTCCGCTCCGAAATCGTGCCGCGGATCTCCGATTTCATGGTTTCGGCGGCCAATACGCGGCTTTCCCTGGTCGCCGCGGCCGAATAGGTATCGTCCCGGCCGCGATTGTTGCAGTCGCGCAAGTGATTGATTTAACTAAAAGAATCTCAAATCAGCCAAGGCTCAAGTGATGAATTTAATTTCATCTCTTGGGCCTTTTTCGCAACCTTGATTCATCGGAAAAATACCGGTTCCGACCCCAGCCGGTAGAGGTCAATTAACGGCCAACCCCTGTATATTGGGCAAATGATTTGTTTTTGCGCCGAGCGCTTTCCCTGGCGGCGGATATGGCAAAGTTCGGGCGAACTCCTGCTCCCCGGACTCTCAGAAATGGCTACTCGCGCGCTCCTCTATCGGCGGCCTGCCGAACCCGCGACCGTATTGGTCAGACACGGCTCCCAGTTCTTCACTGTCAGGCTGCGCCGGCATCGGCGCGCGCGCCGCTATACGCTCAGGATACATCCGACCGACCGCGAAGCGATCCTGACCATGCCGCCGCGCGGCACGATCGTGGAAGCCAAGGAATTCGCCAATATCCATGGCGGCTGGATCGCCGCCCGCCTTGGCCGTCTGCCGAAGGCGGCGCCGTTCCAGCCCGGCACCGTGGTGCCGCTCCGCGGCGTGCCGCATCGGCTGGTGCACCGCTCGGGCGAACGCGGCACGGTCTGGACCGAGACGCGCGACAGCGGCGAGAAGATCCTATGCGTCGCCGGCGGCGTCGAGCACATGGATCGCCGGGTGCATGATTTCCTCAAGCGCGAGGCGCGCAAGGATCTGCAGAAGGCGGCGCAGCTACATGCGGCGGAACTCGGCGTACGGGTGCGGCGGATCTCGATCCGCGACCAGTCGAGCCGGTGGGGCTCGTGCACCTCGGCGGGTTCGCTGTCGTTCTCGTGGCGGCTGATCCTGGCGCCGCCCTTCGTGCTCGATTACCTCGCCGCGCATGAGGTCGCGCATCTCGTCGAGATGAACCACTCGGCGCGGTTCTGGCGGGTGGTCGATAAGGTCTGCGCGTCGGTCACGCGCGCCAAGAACTGGCTCGACACCTACGGCAACGACCTGCACCGCTACGGGATTCAGGAGTAGGCGAGCTCTTCGCCCCGGCCTCTGCTGTCATCGCCCGCGAAAGCGGGCGATCCAGTCGCTTAGGATGGGTAGAGCGAAGCGAAACCCATCAATTGATGTCCGCGGAACGAAGTTGATGGGTTTCGCTGCGCTCGACCCATCCTACCCATCAGCTGTCGACAGCCTACCGGAACAACCGATCCGCCAACCATCCATCCAGCCCCGCCGCAGCCTCCGGCCGCGCGTTCGGGTTCGGTGGCGCGGAGGCGCGGGCCGGCGTCGGCGGGGGTTGGCGGTAATAGCCGCCACCGGACGGGGCCGGCGCGGGCGGCGGTGCCTGCATCGGCGGTTGAATCTGCAGCGGTGCGGCCGGTGCTGAAGGCGCAGTGATCTGTGACGATATCTGCATCAGGTTCGCCGGGGCCCAACTCCCTTGCGAGTTCGGGATCGCCGCGACCGGCACGCCCTGATGCGCGGCCTTCATGAAGCGGCTCCACACTTCCACCGGCAGTCCGCCGCCGGTCGCCTTCTTGGTCGGCGAATTGTCGTCATTGCCGAGCCAGACGCCGGTGACGAGCTTGGCGGTGTAGCCGATGAACCAGGCGTCGCGATAATCTTGGCTGGTGCCGGTCTTGCCGGCGGCGGTCCAGCCGGGGATCTCGGCCTTGCGCGCGGTGCCTGAGATCAGCGTCTCGCGCATCATGGCGTTCATCATCGCATCATAGCGCGGCTCGATCACCTGGTTGGGCGGATCCGTCGGCCGGTCGTAGAGCAGCTTGCCGGAGCTGGTCTTGATCCTGGTCACCACATGCGGCGACACGGCGTAGCCGCCATTGGCGAACGGCGCATAGGCGCCGACCAGCTCGAGCACGGACACCTCCGAGGTGCCGAGCGCGATCGAGACGTTGGGCTCGAGCTTCGAGGAGATGCCGAGCCGGTGTGCGGTGCGCACCACATTCTTGGCGCCGACCTCGACGCCGAGTCGCACCGCGACCGTGTTCAGCGACATCGCCAGCGCCTGGGTCAACGTCACTGAGCCGAAATATTCGTGGGTGTAGTTCTCCGGTTTCCAGCCCTTGATGTCGAGCGGCGCGTCGGTGCGGATGGTGTCCGGCGTCAGCCCGGCCTCGACTGCGGTGAGATAGACGAACGGCTTGAACGACGACCCCGGCTGCCGCTTGGCGGTGACGGCGCGATTATACTGGCTCTCCGAGTAGTTCCGGCCGCCGACCATGGCGCGTACCGCGCCGTCGGGCGTCATCGCCACCAGCGCACCCTGGCTGACGTTGAACTTCACGCTCTTGGCGGCGAGTTCGTCGATGACCGCTGCTTCGGCGACGTTTTGCAGCTTCGGATCGATCGTGGTCTGCACCACGATGTCCTGATCGATCTGGCCGACCAGATCGTCGAGCACCTCGCCGATCCAGTCGGCGACATAGTTCACGGTGCCGGCGCCTGCCGGCTTCACCGCGATCGAGGGCTGGCCGATCGAGGCCTTGGCTTGCGCCTCGGTGATGAACTTGGCGTCGGCCATCGCCGCGAGCACGACCTGCGCGCGCTGCTCGGCGCCCTCGGGATTGCGGTTCGGCGCCAGCCGCGACGGCGACTTGACGAGGCCCGCGAGCATCGCGGCTTCCGGCAAGGTCACGTTCTTCGCCGACTTGCCGAAATAGCGTTGGGCTGCGGCCTCGACGCCATAGGCGCCGGAACCGAAATAGACGCGGTTGAGATAGAGCTCGAGGATCTCGTCCTTGGAATGCTTGCGTTCCAGCCACAGCGCGAGCTCGGCCTCCTGCAGCTTGCGCTGCATGGTACGCTCCTGGGTCAGGAACAGGTTCTTGGCGAGCTGCTGCGTCAGCGTGGAGCCGCCCTGCGACACACCCCGATGCAGCACGTTGGTGACCGCTGCGCGCAAGATGCCGACCGGGTCGACGCCGAAATGCGAATAGAAGCGGCGGTCTTCAATGGCGATGAAGGCCTTCGGCAGATAAGGCGGCAGGTCCTTCAACGCGATGTTGGCGCCGGCCATTTCGCCGCGCTGCGCCAGCACGCTGCCGTCGATGCCGACGATCTGGATCGTCGGCGGACGCTTGGGAATTTCAAGGGACTGGATCGGCGGCAGATGCGCGCCGACCCACACCACGACACCGATCACCGCAATGCCCGCCCATAGGCCGAGCACCGCGGTCCAATAGAACAAGCGGCCAATGCCGAAGCCGCGCGACTTGCTGCGCCGCTTGCTGCCGCTGCGCGACGGGCGCGGTTTCTCGCTGCCGGAATCGCTGCTCTTTTCGGTATTCTTGGGTTTGGATTTGGCGGGCTTGTCGTCGCCGCCGCCGGGAACGCGATCGGAGGGCGACAGGCGGAGATCGGCAAGCGCGGCCGGAAGCCCGAACAGCGGCTCCTTGCGCGCACCGCCTTTTTTACGTCCCCACGCCATCCGCAACGCTCACACCCTGACAGGCGCGCACGCTAGCGTTCCCGGTTTAAGGGGCGGTTACGCAAAGCTTAACGGGGGATTAGGAGGTGAGGCGGCGCGTGCTAAATAACGATGGAACAAATAAAACAAAGGAGCACCGCATGGGCCATATCGACCCGACGAAAGACGTGTTTGCGCAATTCCGGGACAACAATCGGCCGGGCCCGATCCACATGCTCAATCTGGTGCGTCTACGCGAATGGGCCGCCTATCCGGACGGCCGCAAGGCGACCGGTGCGGAGGCCTATGCGGCCTACGGCCGCGAGAGCGGCACGGTGTTCGAACGCCTCGGTGGCCGCATCGTGTGGCAGGGCCGCTTCGAACTGATGCTGATCGGCCCGCAAGAGGAGCGCTGGGATCACTGCTTCATCGCCGAGTATCCGAGCGTCGCCGCCTTCGTCGAGATGATCCGCGATCCCGTCTATCGCGAGGCGGTGAAGCATCGCCAGGCCGGCGTGGAGGATTCGCGGTTGATCCGACATGCGGTGCTGCCGGTCGGCAAGAATTTCGGCGAGATTCCGGTGTGAGGTCGCGGCAGAGCATCATGGACATCCCGTCATCCTGAGGTGCGAGCGGAGCGAGCCTCGAAGGATGAATCGGCCACAGACGGGCCGTCGACCCTTCGAGACGCGCGCAAGAGCGCGCTCCTCAGGGTGACGGTGATGGAGCCGATGTTCGCATTCCAAAAATAAATCGGCGGCCCGGAGGCCGCCGATTGCATTTCAAACCTGCAAGAACCGTTAGCCCGCCGCGCCGGCGTCCTCGAGGATCGGGCCGAACAGCTCCCAGCGCTCGCCGTTGAACTTCATCATCTGCAACTGCTTGTTGACGCGATAGTCGTTCGGCGTGGTGTTGCCCTTGATGCCGGGCAGCGCCATGTCGAGCTCGACATTCTTCAGGTTGGTGGCCTGCTTCAGCACGTTCTCGCGCGTCAGGTCGTCGCCGCACTGCTTCAGCACATGCACCATCAGCTGGGCGGTCGAGTAGCCATAGGTGTTGAAGTTCGAGTTCTTGTCGCCGTCGGGATAGTACTTGGCCATGAAGTCGAAATAGCGCTTCATGCCGGGATCGTCCTTCCACTGGGGATCGGCGGGATCTTTGCCGTAGTTGGTCGAGATCAGGCCCTTGGAGGCCTCGAGGCCCGCCGGCTGCAGCACGGCGCCGACCGAGGTGGCGTTGATGTCGACGATGTGGACCGGATGCCAGCCGAGCTCGGCGATCTTCTTGATCGCCTGCGCGGCCTGCTTCGGCGTCGAGGCCGAGAAGAACAGGTCGGCGCCAGCGTCCTTGATCTTGATCACCTGGGAATCGATGGTCGGGTCGGAGACCTCATAGGAGGCTTCGGCCACGATCATCTTGGCGGCCTTGTCGCCGAGGCCGGCCTTGATGCCGTTCAGGTAATCCTTGCCGAGGTCGTCGTTCTGATAGAGCACGCCGATCTTGGCGTTCGGATGCTCCTTCAGGATGTACTGGCCGTAGATGCGGCCTTCGACGAAGTAGTTCGGGTTGAAGCCGAGCGTCCAGGGGAAGTTCTTCGGATCGGTGAACTTCGAGGCGCCGGTGGCGGCGAACAGCTGCGGCACCTTCTTGGCGTTGAGATATTTCTGCACAGCGGCGTTCGACGGCGTGCCGACGATCTGGAAGGTCAACAGCACCTCGTCGCTCTCGACGAGCTTGCGCACCTGCTCGACGGCCTTGGGCGGCGAATAGGCGTCGTCATACTGGATCAAATTGATCTTGCGGCCGTTGATGCCGCCCTGATCGTTGATCATCTTGAAATAGGCCGCCTGGGTCTTGCCGATCGAGGCATAGGCGGAAGCCGGTCCGGAGAAGGGGACGGTCTGGCCGATCTTGATCTCGGTATCGCTCGCGCCGGGATCGTACTTCTTCTGCGCGGAGGCCGACGTTGCAGACAGCGCGATCGCGAGCGCCGTTCCCGTGACCAGGTGGAAAATCCCATTCCTCATAATGCTGTTTCCCTCACGTGACTGATGGTTGGCCGATGATCTTGTCCGCGGGTTCAAGGTCCCGCGGTCGCCATCGCTGGGCTGGGATACTGGAGGAACCGTTGCTGCGACGCAAGACGAGCGGTGCCGAAAAGGCGAGCGATTTCAGTCAACCAAAGTAGGGGGCGGTGCGAAAGACGGGCGCTCGGGGGAAGTGACGTGCGCGTCACGGAAGGCGGTGAGTTCGTCAAACCTATCGATGCAAACACAATATCCCCGTCATCCCCGCACAAAGGCTACGCCTTTGTCGCTGGAGGAGCGCGTAGCGCGTCTCGAAGGATGAACGGCCCGGCTGGTGGCCGTCGACCCTTCGAGACGCCGCTTCGCGGCTCCTCAGGGTGACGGTGATGGAGCGGTAAAGCTTGGTCCCCAAAAAACAATCGGCGGCCAGGAGGCCGCCGATCGCATCTCAAACCTGCTAAGCCGCTAACCCGCCGGTCCGGTGTCCTCGATGATCGGGCCGAACAGCTCCCAGCGCTCGCCGTTGAACTTCATCATCTGCATCTGCTTGTTGATGCGATAATCGTTCGGTCCTGTTGTGATCGACATGCCCGGCAGTGCGAGGCTCGGCACGAACTTCTTCAAGCTGGTCACCTGCTTCATCAGGTTCTCGCGGGTGAGGTCGTCGCCGCACTGCTTCAGCACCTGGATCAGCAGCTCGGC
>DASVOL010001036.1:0-7525 GCA_036383375.1 Bradyrhizobium sp.
CCAGGCCGCCGAGCATGCCGCGTCCCATTCCGCCGCGGCCGAACATGCAGCCGGAATTCGCCGCCGCGGACGAGACCATGCTGGTGCTACAAGGCTGTCTGAAGGTACGGTTCATCGGAGCAACCGAGCCCGGCGCGGTGCTGGTCGAGGGCGGCGCGGAGAATGTCCGCGAGCCGCGCGAGCCGCCGCCGCCGACGCGGGCGTCGGCCGCCGAAACGGTCATCATCACGGGCAGCGCCAGCGCCATCGCGACGGCGATCGCCCGGACAATTCCACGCGTGCGTTGCGAGAAATTCATGTTGGTTTCCTCAAAGGATTCCCCGGCATGGGGAAACGCCCCTAACATGGGCAGAGCCAGTTAAAAGTGAAGCGGGAAACGGGAACCGCGGCTGCGGCCCTCGGTCGCGGCGATGTGACACTATGGGCCTTGTGGGCGCGACAGTGCGTCCTAGCGCGATATGCGGCTCGGGTTCAACCGCGACCGCATTGCAGCATTGCCTCTGCCCTGCGGGAAGCGAGGGGAAATCGCAGCGCGTCGCCCGGCCTAATTCGCCGTCATGGTTTCCTTCACCGCGGCAACCAGTTGCGTCAGCGTGAACGGCTTGGGCAGGAACGCGAACTGCTGGTTCTCCGGCAGGCTCTTCTCGAAGGCGTCCTCGGCATAGCCCGAGACGAAGATGATCTTCAGCTCCGCATTGCGGCTGCGCATTTCCTTCAGCAGCGTCGGCCCGTCCATCTCCGGCATCACGACATCGGAGACGACGAGATCGACCTTGCCGTTGTTCTCCTCGAACGCCTCCAGCGCCTCGACGCCGTTGGCCGCCTCGATCACGCTGTAACCGCGCGAGCGCAGGCCGCGCGCATTGAGCGAGCGCAGGCCGTCCTCATCCTCGACCAGCAGGATGGTGCCCTGCCCGGTGAGATCCGGCTTCGGCTTGGCGGCATCTGCGGTCGCAGTCTCCTTTGCCGCGCCGTTGCCGGCATGCGCCTCCGGTGCAACCTCCTGCTCCTGATGATGCCGCGGCAGATAGATCCGGAACGTGGTGCCGCCGCCCGGTACGGAATCGACATAGACGAAGCCGCCGGTCTGCTTGACGATGCCGTAGACCGTCGACAGGCCGAGGCCGGTGCCCTTGCCGACTTCCTTGGTCGAGAAGAACGGCTCGAAGATCTTGTCGATGATCTCGTGCGGAATGCCGGTGCCGGTGTCCGAAATCTCGATCTTGACGTAGTCGGCCGCCGGCATGCCCTTGTTGGCCAGCTGGGCTGCTTCCTCAGTCGACACATTGGCGGTGCGGATGATCAGCTTACCGCCGTCGGGCATCGCGTCGCGCGCATTCACCGCGAGATTGACCACCACCTGCTCGAATTGCGAGACGTCGACCTTCACCGGCCACAGATCGCGGCCATGCACGAGGTCGAGCTTGACCTTCTCGCCGATCAACCGGCGCAGCAGCATGGTGAGGTCGCTCAATGCGTCGCCGAGATCGAGCACCTGCGGCCGCAGCGTCTGGCGGCGCGAGAACGCGAGCAGCTGCCGCACCAGCGTCGCGGCGCGGGTGGCGTTCTGCTTGATCTGCATGATGTCCTGGAACGACGGGTCGGTCGGCTTGTGCGCGTTCAGCAGGAAGTCGTTCGCCATCATGATGGCCGAAAGCACGTTGTTGAAATCGTGCGCGATGCCGCCGGCGAGCTGGCCGACCATCTCCATCTTCTGCGACTGGTTGATCTGATTTTCCAGCGCGCGCCGCTCGGTGATCTCGAGCATGTAGACGATCGCGGTTTCGGCGTCGCGCTCGTCCTTCTCCACCGTGGTGACGAAGAACTGGGCGAAGCGCTCCTTGGGCCCGTCGAGCATCACCTCGACCGGCGCGATATCGCCCTGCCCTTCGGCAGCCTGGTTGATCGCGGCGATCAACAGGCCGCGGTCGCGCGGATTGACCGCGCGGAAGATCGACTTGGCCGCGCCGCCGTCGCCGTTCAGCCCCTGCGCCAGCTTGGCATAGCGCGCATTGGCGCCGACCACGTTGCCGCCGCGATCGACGGTCGCGATCGCCATCGGCGTATGGTCGAAGAAGCGCATGAAGCGCACCTCGGCGGCGCGCTCCGGATCGGAATGCTCGTCGCGGGCGCGGCTGATCACCAGCGTGCGCGAGGCGCCCGCCGCACCGTCGGCGCCGAAGGCGAGCTTGTGATAGAGCCGCACCGGCACCGTCTTGCCGCCGCGCATCCGCAGGTCGATGTCGAACACCTCGGTCTTGACCTCGCCGGGCACCGCCGCGATCGAGGTCAGTAGCGCCGCGCCGTCGCCCGAGACGATGTCGGTCAGCTTCAGGCCGCCCGAGCCGATCTCGGCCAGATCATAGTCCAGCCAGTTGGCCAGCGTGGCGTTGACATAGGCGATCTCGCCGGCCGGATTGACCGAGAAGAAGCCGCATGGCGCATGGTCGAGATATTCGATCGCGTGCCGCAGCTCCTGGAAAACGTCTTCCTGGCGCTCGCGGTCGCGGGTGACGTCGGCGATCGACCACACCGCATATTTCGCGTCGCGCTTGCCCTCGCCGAGCGGGCGTACCCGCAGCCGCAGCCAGCGGCCCTGTCCACCACCTTGTCCGGCCTCGTGCCCAGCGACACGGACCTCCTCCTGCTGCCGCTTGCCCTCACGCGCCGCCTTCAGGAGGCGGAACACCGCCTCGGAGACGTCGGGGTTGCCGATGAAGACGCGTTCGACGGGACGGACGTCCTGTGGACCGGCCGCGCCGGTCAGTGTGAGATAGGCGGCGTTGGAATAGACCACGTGGCCGCGGGAGTCGGTGACGGCGAGCCCTTCGTGGGCGTGGTCGGCGATCCGCCCCATCACCGGGTCGTCGCTCGTGCGGTCGGAGAAGCGGATGATGCCGGCGGCCAGCGCGAACAGGTTGAACAGCCCGACGGTGGCGAGCAGCGCCAGCACAAAGAGGATATAGGGCTGCGCCTGGGTACGGCCGATGGTCATGAGCCAGACCGCCACCGCGACGATGCCGGTGGCGATCAGGAGCACCAGCAGGATACTGCCGCTCCGCCGCGCTGGCCCGTGAGCCACGAACGGCTCGGTCGCGGGAGGTTCGTTGCTATCGGCGGTCATCTGGAGAGACATGGCTCGTCTGCATCACGAAGGCGACCGGCCGGCCACCTCGCCCCTGAGTGCCTGAATCGGACCCGAAAACGCAAGTCCATCAGGCGGCTAATTCGCAAGTTACGCGCATTTCAAGCGGTTTTCCGCCCCTTACTGGCGCAGGCCGGACAGGCCGCGCCTCAGCCGCATCACGTAGCCGATGATTTCGGCAACCGCATGGTAGTGCTCGACCGGGATTTCCTTGTCGATTTCGACGGTCGCATAGAGCGCCCGGGCCAGCGGCACGTTCTCCACGATCGGAATGTCGTGCTCCTTGGCGATCTCCCTGATCTTGAAGGCGAGGTTGTCGACACCCTTGGCGACGCAGATCGGCGCCGACATGCTGCGGTCGTAGGCCAGCGCCACCGAATAGTGGGTCGGGTTGGTGATGATCACCGAAGCCTTCGGAACCTGGGCCATCATGCGCTTCTTGGCGCGCTGGACCCGCAACTGCTTGATCCTGCCCTTGACGTGCGGGTCGCCTTCCGACTGCTTGAATTCCTCCTTCATCTCCTGCAGCGACATCTTGTGACGCTCGTACCAGGTCCGGTACTGGAAGAAGTAGTCGGCGATCGCGACCGCGGCCAGGATGGCGACCACCGCCGCCAGCAGATGCACCGTCATGCCGGTGATGGCGGGCAGCAGCTCGGCCGGATCGACCCGCAGGAACGATTCCATCCGCATCCGATCGGGCCACAGCACCATGACCATCACGACGCCGAGCGCGATCAGCTTGAACAGGCCTTTCAGGAAGTTCGCCACCGCCTGCTTGCCGAACAGCCGCTTGAAGCCGGCCGCCGGCGAGATCTTGGAGAATTTCGGCTTGAGCTGCTCGCCCGACCAGACCAGCTGATGCTGGATCATGTTGCCGGCGATCGCAGCCAGCGCCAGCATCAGGAACGGCACGCCGATCGCGGCGACCACCGCGTAGCCCAGCGTCTGGGTCAGTTGCAGCAGGCCGGCACCGTCGGTGCGGATCATCCATGAATTGGCGATCAGATTGCGCAGCGGCATCAAGATGCCGCCGCCGATCGAGCCCGAGAAGGTCGACAGCACCAGCGTGGCGCCGGCGATGACGAACCAGGTGTTGACCTCCTGGCTCTTGACGACGTCGCCTTTCTCAAGGGCGTCGTCGAGACGTTTTTGCGTAGGGTCTTCTGTTTTGTCTTCGGTATCGTCGGCCATCTCGTCTCCTGATTAATTCATTGGAGCGAGTTGGCGCATGACGCCGTTGAAGTAGTCGAAATAGGTGTTCATCATCGCCGCGAGCACGACCGCGAAGATCAGGAAGCCGACAACGATCGAGAGCGGCACGCCGACGAAGTAGACCTGCATCTGCGGCATCAGCCGCGCCAGCACGCCGAGCCCGATGTTGAAGACGAGGCCGAACACCAGGAACGGCGCCGACAGCTGCAGGCCGATCTTGAAGGCCGCGGAGAACGCGGACGTCGCAAGCGCGGCGACGTCGCCGGTCGGCATGATCTCGCCCGGCGAGAAGATGCGGTAGCTCTCGCTCAGCGCCGCGATGACGAGATAGTGGCTGTCGGTGGCAAACAGGAGCGTCAGGCCGAGGATGGTGAGGAAATTGCCGATGATCTGGCCCTGCTGGCCCTGGGTCGGGTCAACCGCGGTGACGAAGCCGAGCCCGAGCTGCTGGGCGATCACCGAGCCCGCGACGTTGAGCGCCGACAGCGTCACCCGCGCCGTCGCGCCGAGCACGATGCCGATGATCAGCTCATGCACCATCAGGACGCCGAGCGCGGAGATCGAGGTCAGGTCGACGTGATAGGCATTGCGATGCAGGGGGAGGATGATCAGCGTCAGCAGCAGCGCGATCGACAGCTTGACCCGTGCCGGGATGTTGCTCTCGCCGAAACCGGGCAGCAGCATCACCATCGCGCCCACGCGCGCGAACACCAGCACGAAGATTGCGGCCAGCGCCGGAAGCAGGGAGACATCGATGCGCATGACCGCGGCATTAGTGCATCAACCGCCGATGATTCGCGACGAAATCCGCATCATGTGGCTACTGAGCGCGTCCGCCATGAACGGCAGCGCCAGCAGCAATGTGACGAAGATCGCGAGAATCTTCGGCACGAAGACCAGCGTCTGTTCCTGGATCTGGGTCAGCGCCTGGAACAGCGACACCACGACGCCGACCACGAGGCCGACCACCATCAAGGGCGACGACACCAGCACGATGGTCCAGATCGCATCGCGCGCCACGTCGAGAGTTTCAGGGCCGGTCATTGTTGTTCTCGCTTCCTGCAATCTTGCTGCGCATCGCCCCGGGATGACGTCCTGACGGACGTCAGATCGGCATCTTCATGATGTCTTCATAGGCCTGGATCACACGGTCGCGCACCGACACCAGCGTCGACACCGCAACGTCGGTGTCGGCGACCGCGGTCACCACATCCATCACATTCGCCTTGCCTGAGGCCATCGCCATGGTCTGCGCGTCGGACTTCTTGCCCGCTTCCAGCACGCTGCCGACGGAGTCCTTCAGCAGCGCGCTGAAGGACGGGCCGGCGACGGCCTGCCCGGCCTTCTCGACGCCGCCGCGCTCCATCAGTTTCGCGAGGTTGGCGTAGGCGTTGGCGGCGACTGTCGGTGTAGCCATGATTTACGTTCCCTGCTCTTGTTGCGTCAGGACTTGAGGATGTCGAGCGTGCGCTGAATCATCCGCCGCGTCGCGCTGATGATGTTGAGGTTCGCCTCGTAGGAGCGCTGGGCGTCGCGCATGTCGGTCATTTCGACCATCGAGTTGACGTTCGGATATTTGACGTTGCCGGAGGCGTCCGCCGCCGGATTGCCCGGCTCGTGCTTGATGCGGAACGACGACTGGTCGGGACGGATCCGGCCGAGCGTCACGACCTGGGCGTCGAGCGAACGATCGAGCGCCGAGGAGAAGGTCGGCACCTTGCGGCGGTAGGGATCGCCGCCCGCGGTCTGCGCCGTCGAATCGGCGTTGGCGATATTTTCCGAGATCACCCGCATCCGCCCGGCCTGCGCGCGCAGGCCCGAGGTCGCGATGCTCATCGAGCGGGTGAAGTCGCTTGTTCCATCTGCCATGGGATCCTCCCGCCGCCGTTACGCGGCCTAGCCCTTGCCGATCGCGGTCTTCAGCAGATGCAGGCTCTTGCTGTAGAGCGAGGTGACGGCCGCGTAGTCCATCTGGTTGGCCGACACCTTCAGCATCTGGTCCTCGAGGTTGACCGCGTTGCCGGCCGGGCGGGTCTGGAACCCGCTCTTGCCGCGATCATTGTCGAATGTGTCCGGCGCGCCGGACGCCGCCATGTGGGTGGCGCTGGTCTGCATCATCGGCAGCGTCCCCATGCCGCCGCCGACCGTGGCGCCGGCCCGGTCGAACTTCGGCTCGACCAGATCGCGCGGCCGGAAGTTCGGCGTGTCGGAATTGGAGATGTTCTCGGCGAGCACCCGCTGGCGCTCCTGGTGCCACTGCATCTTGCTGCGCAACGCCGACAGGATCGGCAGATCGTTCATGGCCATCGCCGCGGCTCCGTTAACCTCTTGGACGCCCCTTGGACCTTCCGAGGTAGGCAGAATTTGCCCGGTGTATGGTTAACGGGTGGTTAAAATGTCGGACGGAGCCGTGGAGAACGCCGCAACTGCGGCCGGCGAGCGCATTTTCGCCACGAATGCTGCGTTAACCAGCACAAACCAAGACAGCGTGGGGCGCTGAGAAGTCGTTTTGGGACAAGCGATTCTTGGTTTATTAATAGAACAGTCGGCTGCAAGCCGCTGGGAATTAAGAAATAAGGCGAATCTCGGGCGCGATTCGCTGCGCAAACCGCACTTGTCAATCCGCGCTCGTTGATGGCGGAAGCTGAGGAAGGCCACGATGGCCGGGGACTCCAATATGCAGGTCATTACATTCGTCTTGGCATTCGTTGTCGTGCTGGCGCTGATCGGCGTGACCGCATGGCTCGTCCGCCGCTTCGCTGGAAACCGCCTCGGGGCCAACGCCAATCGCGGACGCATGCCGCGCCTCGCCGTGATTGACGCCGCTGCGGTCGATGGCCGCCGCCGGCTGGTGCTGGTCCGCCGCGACAACATCGAGCATCTCCTGATGATCGGTGGCCCCACCGACATCGTCGTCGAGCCGAATATCGTCCGGGCGATGCCGGGGCGCGATCAGGCGTCGACCCGCCCTGCCGTCGCGGCCGATGCCGCGCCGCCGCGCGTGGCGCCGCTTCCGGATGCTGCCTGGAACGAGAGCGAAGCCGCCCGTTCCGACAATTTCGAGCTTTCCGAGCCGGAGCTGCCGCCGCGTCAGGCGCGCCCCTCGTTTGCCGACGAGCTGCGCCGGCCTCCGCCGCCGAGCGCCGAGCGCCGCAACGATCCGCT
>DASVOL010001037.1:0-3047 GCA_036383375.1 Bradyrhizobium sp.
ATCTGCAGCAGGCGCTCGCCGACCGGCTGGTGGTCGATCTGAAGCCATTCGCGACCAACGCCCAGCGGAAGATCACCGCCGCCATCGCCGACCTGCAGAAGAACGAGGAAGGCATCCGCGTCGACGCCGACGTCAACAGCATCCGCCTTGCCGGCATCGCGTTCGATTCGAAGACGCTCCGGGTAATCGTGGAAACCGACGGCACTATCAAGGCCGCCGTCACCGCGTTACCGGCGCTGTAGGGCGCAGATCCCGGCGTTCCATCCGCCGCGCCCTCCGCATGCCCAAAAAGTCGTCTTTGCGACAGGTTGCCGCACCGGATAGAAGGTGCCCCGTGGAAGCAACCTCGAACGAAAAATCAGGGAGAGAAACACGATGAAATCGCTCTTGGCCGCAGCAGCGGCCGGCCTCGCGCTTGCGGTCTCCGGCACCGCGGCGAACGCCCAGATCTCCGACGACGTCGTCAAGCTCGGCGTGCTCACCGACATGTCGAGCCTCTATGCTGACGCCACCGGCAAGGGCTCGGTCGCCGCGGTCGAGATGGCGGTCGCCGATTACGGCGGCAAGGTCAAGGGCAAGCCGATCCAGGTCGTGGTGGCCGATCACCAGAACAAGCCCGACGTCGGCGTCAACATCGCGCGCAATTGGTACGACAACGACAAGGTCGATGCGATCCTTGACGTGCCGACCTCGTCGGTCGCCCTGCCGATCTCGGCGCTGACGCGCGAGAAGAACAAGATCAACATCAATTCCGGCGGCGGCTCCTCCGATATCACCGGGACCGCCTGCTCGCCCAACACCGTGCACTGGACCTACGACACCTACGCGCTGTCGAACGTCGCCGGCAAGGCGATGGTCAAGCGCGGCGAGGACACCTGGTTCTTCGTCACCGCCGACTACGCCTTCGGCATGGCGCTGCAACGTGACGCCGCCAACGTCGTCAAGGAGAGCGGCGGCAAGGTGCTCGGCGAGGTGCGAGCTCCGCTGAACTCGCCGGACTTCTCGTCCTTCCTGCTGCAGGCGCAGGCCTCCAAGGCCAAGGTCGTGGCGCTGGCGAATGCCGGGGGCGACACCACCACCGCGCTGAAGCAGGCCGCCGAGTTCGGTCTCGCCCAGGGCGGGCAGAAGATGATCGCGCTGCTGATGGAAATCACCGATACCCATGCACTGGGCCTGAAGGCGACGCAGGGCCTGATCGTCACCGACGCCTTCTACTGGGACATGAACGACGAGACCCGTGCCTTCTCGAAGCGCTTCAACGAGAAGGTCGGCCACATGCCGACCATGATCCAGGCCGGCCTCTACTCGGCGACCATGCATTACCTGAAGGCGATCGAAGCGATCGGCACCGACGAAGCGCCGAAGGTGATGGAGCAGATGCGCAAGACGCCGGTCAACGACTTCTTCGCCAAGAACGGCCATATCCGCATCGACGGCCGCATGGTGCACGACATGTACCTGTTCGAGACCAAGAAGCCCGAGGAATCCAAGGGCGAGTGGGACCTCTACAAGCTGATCGCCACCGTGCCCGGCGACGAAGCCTTCCGTCCGCTCGACAAGGGCGGCTGCCCGTTGGTGAAGTCGAACTGACGCGCACGCCGCTGCGGGCGGCCAGGCCGCCCGGCCACAGCAAACAAGAAAGCGCCCGGCTATCAACCGGGCGCTTTTCTTTGTGCGATCAATTCCGGTCGACCGCCTGGTCAGTCAGCGCTGAAGCAGACTCACCGCCATTTCATCGCGCTTCAATCGGCATTGCCGCGCGGGACCATCCAGGTCGAGAACGTCTGCCAGACGCCGGCGCCGAGATTGCGCTGATAGGCGATGAAATCGGCATGGTCGCCGTGCACCAGTTCGTAGCGATAGTAGTTTGAGAGGTCGTTGGTCTGCTTGGTCATGGAACGTCTCCGTCGTGAGGGAAAGTCCTGTAGTTCGACGTAGTCGCGGCACGCCCGGCGTCAATAGAATGATTGATATCATTCAATCACAGCCGCGAGAGTGGTCCGCACAGTCAGCGCCTGGCGCGACGCGAAACGTGGCGCGGCACATCCGCGACAGCGATGCCGGCCTCCCGCTGCTGGATCGCCTGCAGGACCGCCGGCGGTTGCAGCACCAGGGCGGCCGCACGGGTGGGCGCGCCGTTGTTGAGCACGTCGCGATACGGATACAGCGCCTGGTAGGCGGCCGGCTCGGAGATCGCGGCCTGGGCCGAGGCCGCCGTCGCCGTGATGGCCGACAGCACTGCTGCCAGCGCGACGGTTTTCAACGTCCTGGTCCTGAACGTCCTGGCGAGATGGGAAATCCTGGTAGTCATGGTAACGCTCCCGCGATTTACATCGCATACGATTAATTCGTTCCCGCCTGATAAAGGCATGGCACGACCGGGCTTCAAGTATCCCGATTTAATCGGATGCGATTTATTCGGGCGCGGCGCTTCAAATGTCCGTGTGATCCGGGTGATCTTGCGCGGCTAGCAATGGCGGCATGCTCGGGCCACGCGACCGGCGCGGTCCCAAGCGCGGATCTGGGCGGAACCCGACTTCGACGCGACGACAGGATGGCTCGTCATATGCAGCGAGCACGCGGGCTACGCGCGCTTCAAAGCGTCCAGCCGATGCACGGCACAAACCCGTCGCTGGAATTGTGCATGCAACCGCGCGTCGCTACGCGCACACATCGAAACGAGATTCGCGTCGGCAGCACCGGACGCGGTTGCTTCGGTCAAATTCGAGCCGGATCGGACAGGCTGGCGAGGTTGGCAGGATTTAACATCCACGCCATAGTGAATGACTATCCTGGTCATGAGCCAATGTGGGGTCAGCTATGGACGTGTCACCTTCTGGTAGCGAGAGCCGAAGCACGTCGGAGTCACCACAGGCAGCGCGCGAGGACACCGCGCACGCGGCAACGCGCGTGCCGACCATCATCGTCGGCGTAATTGCCGCGATCATCGTTGCGCTGTCGATCTATTATCTGCTGCGGCCCGAGCCGCTGCTCGTGCAGGGCGAGGTCGATGCAACGCGGCTCGATATCGCCGCGCGCGTCGACGG
>DASVOL010001038.1:0-9272 GCA_036383375.1 Bradyrhizobium sp.
GCAGAGGCTGGATTCGCAACCAGCGCACGATTTCCGCTACCGCGGTCAGGCGTTTGGCGACGGCTCGCTGGCCACGGCGATCAACTGCGAGCGGCGCATGCGCTCGCGGTGCGCGGTGTAGAGGCCGGAGGCGACGATGAAGCCGGCGCCGAGGATGGTCCAGCGGTCAGGCACCTCGCCGAAAATCAGGAAGCCGAGGATGCTGACCCACAGCAGCTGCGTGTAGGAGAACGGCGCGAGCACCGACGCATCGCCATAGCGGAACGCCAGCACCACGATCCACTGCCCGACGGTGGACGCAACGCCGATCAGGATGCCGAACATGATGTCGTGCCAGCTCGGCGTGACCCAGACGAACGGCACCAGCGCGCTGACGATGGCGACGCCGACGATGGACGAGTAGGTCATCACCGTGATCGGACGTTCGCTGCCGCTCATCATGCGCGTCAGGATCAGCGTGCCGGCCCAGGCCAGCGCCGAGACGAGCGGGAAAACCGCCGCGGGATGGAAAGCGCTGGTGCCCGGCCGCAGGATGATGAACACACCGGCAAGGCCAACCGCGGTTGCGATCCAACGCCGCATGCCGACCCTCTCGCCGAGGAACGCGATCGACAGCGCGGTAACGAACAGCGGCGAGACGAAGCTCGTGGCCGAGGCCTCGGCGATCGGCAGGAAGCCAAGCCCCGTAATGAAGATCAGGGAGGAGCCGAGCAGCGCGGCGCCGCGCAGCACGTGCAGGCCGGGACGGCTGCTGCGCAGCGCGAACAGCGGCGTACCCGGCAGCATCGCCGGCGTCATGATCAGCGCGAACACCAGGAAGCGGATCCAGGCGATCTCGATCGAGGGCAGCGAGGACGACAGATATTTCGCAGTGACGTCGGAGGTGCCCAAAAACACCGTCGACAGCAGGATCAGTGCGATGCCCTTGAACGGCCGGTCGGTGCGGGCCGGCGCCTTGCGTGCAACGGATGTTTTGGCGGGCAATGCAAGAGGAACGCTGTCCAGCCTGGCGGCTACGGCGGGGGGCGGTGTCACGGCAATCTCGAAGGCAAAATAAGGGGAATCTGCTGTACAAAGAGAACGCCAATTCCGCCGCAAGAACAATGCCCGAAAACGGGACTCCGATATGCACCAGCGTGCGCGACCGCCCGCCGCAGCCGGTGCGCGGCCGCAACTGCAACAGTTTGTTAAGAACTGTGTGGAGCGGAGCTTCTTGTGAATCCCGCGAATTAGAGCATCGGCAGCGAGCGCGGTTTCGGCCCGCGCGGGAACGCCGCGTCAAGCGTGGCGATCTCGTCGCCGCTGAGCTTGAGCGTTCCCGCCGCGGCATTCTCCGCAGCGTGGTCCGCGGTCGACGCCTTCGGAATCGCGAACACCGAGGGCAGCCGCGTGAGAAAGCTCAGCGCGACCTGGCGCGGCGTCGCCTGGTGGGCCTGCGCGATCGATTGCAGCACCGCACCTGATTTGCTCGATAGTGCGGGAAAATCATTATGGCCGAACGGCGAGTAGGCGACCACGGCCACGCCATGCCGCTCGCACCACGGAATCACCGCGTGCTCGATGGCGCGCTCCCCCAGATGATAGAGCACCTGGTTGCAGGCGATCTTGCCCTCGCCCGCGACGTCGAGCAGTTCGTCGAGATCGTCGGCGTCGAAATTGCTGACGCCCCAGGAGCGGATCTTGCCGGCCGCGGTCAATTCGTCGAACGCCGCGACCGTCTCGGCGAGCGGGTAAGTTCCGCGCCAGTGCAGCAGATAGCAATCGAGGCGATCGGTCTTCAGCCGCTTCAGCGAGCGCTCGCAGGCGGTGATGGTGCCACGCCGCGAGGCGTTGCTCGGCAGCACCTTCGAGACCAGGAACAGCTCGTCGCGGCGGCCGGTGATCGCGTCCGCAATCACGAGCTCGGCGTCGCCATACATCTCGGCCGTGTCGATATGCGTCATGCCGGCGTCGATGCCGCGCTTCAGCGCAGCGATCGCCGCCTTGCGGTCACCGCGATCGAGATACCAGGTGCCCTGCCCGATCACCGAGACCTGCGGGCCGTTGTTGCCGAATTTTCTTGTCTGCACGATCGCCTCGTTCTGCGTGGGTCGTATCTGGCCCCACGCAAAGATAGTGGAAACAAAAGATTATGTCTCCACATCGTCGTCCCGGCGAAAGCCGGGACCCATAACCACAAAAGGCAGTTGTTGAAAGTTGCTGCGGCCCCAGCGTGGTCCAACAACACGGATTTGGGGTTATGGGTCCCGGCTTGCGCCGGGACAACAGCTGTTATGCTGCGCGCGCTCGCGCAATCCCAACGGCGCGGATCCTCCGATCCGCGCCCGTGTTGCCCGCGTTACGCGCGGTCACACGTTGAGATTCATCCACACCGCCTTCGGCTCCGTAAAATTGTCGAGCGCGGCGGTGCCGTGCTCGCGGCCGAGGCCGGAGTCGCGCTCGCCGCCCCACGGCAGCCGCACGTCGGTATAGCCATAGGTGTTGATCCACACCGTGCCGGCGCGGGCTTTCTTGGCGAAGCGCTGCACGCGGCCCATATCGGCGCTCCAGACGCCGGCAGCGAGGCTGTAGGCGGTGCCGTTGGCGATGCGCAGCGCATCGGCCTCGTCCTTGAACTTGATCACGCTGACGACGGGACCGAAGATCTCCTCCTGCGAAATCCGCATTTCATGCGCGACATTGGCGAACACCGCGGGGCTGATGAAATAGCCGCGGTCGCCGACGCGTTCGCCGCCGGTCGCAAGCTGCGCACCCTCGTTCTTGCCGATCTCGACATAGTCGAGGATCGAGCGCATCTGCTTCTCGGAGATCACAGGTCCGAGCACAGTGGCGCGGTCCGCGGGATCGCCGATGCGCAGGCTTTCTGCGCGGGCAACCAGCCGCTCCACCACCTCGTCATAGGCGTTCTCTTGCACCAGGACACGCGAGCCGGCCGAGCAGACCTGTCCGGCATTGAAGAAAATACCGGCCGCGGCAGCCTTGGCGGCGGCCTCGAGGTTGGCGTCGTCGAAGATCACATTGGCGGACTTGCCGCCGAGCTCGAGCGAGACCCGTTTGAAATTGCTGGCGGCGCCCTTCATGATGCCGCGGCCGACGCCGGGCGAGCCGGTGAACGTCACCTTGTCGACATCAGGATGATTGACCAGCGCATCGCCCACGACGCGGCCGGGTCCGGTCACGATGTTGAGCACGCCCTTCGGCAATCCCGCCTCGAGCGCGAGCTCGCCGATCCGCAGCGCCGACAGCGAGGTCAGCTCGGCCGGCTTCATCACCACCGTGCAGCCGCACGCCAGTGCCGGCGCAAGCTTCCACATGCCGATCATCAGCGGGAAATTCCACGGCACGATCGCGGCGACCACGCCGACCGGCTCGCGCACCGTGTAGGTCAGCGCGTCGTCGCGCGTCGAGACCACATCGCCGCTGATCTTGTCAGCCCAGCCGGCGTAATAGGTCAGCGTGTCGATCGCGGCGGGAAGATCCTGGCGCAACACCCCCGCGATCGGCTTGCCGGCATCGAGGCTTTCCAGGGCTGCAATTTCATCGGCGTGCTGCTTGAGCAGCTCGGCCCATTTCAGCAGGATGTGGCCGCGCTCGGCAGCGCGCATGGTGCGCCACGGACCTTCGAAGGCGCGGCGCGCAGCGGCGACCGCGCGGTCGACGTCCGCCTCATTGCCTTCGGCGACGGTCGCGATCACCTGCTCGGTGGCGGGATTGAGCGATTTGAAGGTTTTTCCTGACAGCGAGCGGACGCGGGCGCCATCGATCAGCAACAGTTCCTCCCGGACCGACTGGGTCTGGCGGGCGTCGCGCTCATAGTCATATGCAACTGACATCATATTTGCTCCTGTGTTGTGACTCAACGTAGGAGGCTTTGACCCGCAGTAAATATGATATCTTGTGCCTATTGGTATACCAAGATATGAAGTCTACTTCATAAATGGTGACCACGATGCTGCAGATCGAGATCGAGACCGTCTGGCGCTTTCGGAAAGAGAACTCACCGCAGACTGCGGTCGTGATGCTCGGCATCCTCAACGAGATCAGGAAGACCGGGAAGATCACCAGCGCCGCCAGCGATGCACAGCTGTCCTATCGCCATGTCTGGAATCTGATCGAGCAGTGGTCCGAGTTCTTCGGCGTGCCGCTGGTCGAGACCCAGCGCGGCAAGGGCTCGAAGCTGACACCGTTCGGCGAGAGGCTGGTGTGGGCCGGCGAGCGCATGCAGGCCCGGCTCGGGTTGCAGCTCGAGAACCTCGCGCAGGAACTGGTCACCGAGATCAAGCCGTTCCTCGAGCAGCGGCCGCAGGTGATCCGGGTCCATGCTAGCCACGGTTTTGCCGTATCCAAGCTGCGCGAGTTCCTCGATCGCGAAGGCGGCGTCGGCGTCGATCTCCGCTACGTCAGCAACCAGAACTCGCTGGTCTCGCTGGCGCAGGGCGCCTGCGATCTCTCCGGCGTGCATCTGCCGCACGGTGAATTGCGCGCGCGCGGCATCAAGGCCTGCCGGGAATGGCTCGACCCGCGCGAGGACCGCGTGATCCACTTCGTCACGCGCGAGATGGGCCTGATGGTCAAGCGCGGCAACCCGCTGAAGATCACCTCGCTGAGGGACCTGGTCGAGCGCAAGGCCCGCTTCGTCAACCGCGACCATGATTCCGGCACGCGGCTGCTGTTCGATCAGTTGCTGACGCTGCACAAGATCCCGCAAAGCCGGATCAACGGCGCCCAGCACATGGAGTTCACCCATGCCGCGGTCGCCGCCTATGTTGCAAGCGGCATGGCGGATGCGAGTTTTGGCGTCGAGGCCGCTGCACGGCAGTTCGGCCTCGATTTCATCCGCCTGCTCACGGAGGATTACTTCTTCGTCTGCAAGCGCGCGTTCCTCGAGACCGAGCCGATGCAGCGGGTGCTCGACATCATGAAGAGCAGCGAGTTTCACAAGGCCGTGGGCGCGCTCCCGGGTTATGTCGCCTCGAATACCGGCGCCGTCAGCGGCGTGAAGGATTTTCTCGAGAAGATGCATTCCGACCGCTGATCAGCTCCCCGTCTGGCGGCTGGACTCGCCGGGATTCGCCGCGCTATATTTGAGATTATATAGCGAAAAAACTGGACGTTGCCGATGCGACCACCCCGCTCCGCCATTGCCATCCGCCACGTGGCGTTCGAGGACCTCGGGCTGCTGGCCCCGATCATGGAACGCGCGGGCTGGAGCGTGTCGTTCTGCGATGCGCCGGTCGACGACCTCTCCGATCGCGCGATTCGCGATGCGGACCTCCTGATCGTGCTCGGCGGGCCGATCGGGGTCTATGAGACCGACACCTATCCGTTCCTCTCGACCGAGATTGCACTGCTGGAACAACGGCTGCGCCGCGGACTGCCGACGCTCGGCATCTGCCTCGGCGCGCAACTGATGGCGCAGGCGCTGGGCGGCCGCGTGTTCCCTGGTAAGGTCAAGGAAATCGGTTGGGGTCCGATCGACCTGACGGCGGACGGCAAATCATCCTGCCTGCGCAACCTGCAGACAAAAGTGCTGCACTGGCACGGCGACACCTTCGACCTGCCCACGGATGCCGTGCGGCTGGCCTCGAATGCCAATTACGAGAACCAGGCCTTCGCCTGGGGCCGCAGCGCACTCGCACTGCAATTCCACCTCGAGGCCGATCCGCGGCAGCTCGAGGAATGGTATGTCGGCCACGCCGTCGAGTTGTCGGCGGCGAAAGTCTCGATTCCCGAGTTGCGCGCGACGACGCAGGCGCTGGCGAGGTCCGTCGCCACGCAAGCAGAGCAGGTGTTCGGCGACTGGCTGTTGTCCATCGCGCCCGGCGACAGCGTGCTTCGTTCCAGCGCGGGCGCGTGAACCGGCTCAAGCTTTGCCGCTCTGGCGATCGCAATCAGGAGCTCGCCCCGGGTCGTGTGCCCGCGTTCACCGCGTAGCTTCCGGGCCCGTAGCTTGCGATCATCGCGAGTGCACCGAGCAGGCCGAGGTTCTTCAGGAAGTTGATGGTCTGGGTGACGACCTGCGCTTCCGGCGCGGCCCAGAAATTGTGGAACATCAGCGTCGCGGCGATCGTGAACAGGAACAGGATGGCGGCCGCCTGGCGCGCGAACAGGCCGAGCACGAGTGCGATGCCACAGCCGAGTTCGACCGCGGTCGCACCGGCCGCAAGGACCGCACCTATGCCGTCGGCGCCGCCAAGACGCCCGGCGGTGACGGAAAAGGCCATCAGCTTGCCGATGCCGCTGTAGAGAAACAAGGGCGCGATCGCCAGCCGGGCAAACAGCAGCACCCAGGAATCGGAGAGACGGGTGGCACGGTCGGTCGCCGCAAGGTGAGTGGAGCTGGACATCAGAGGCTTCCTTTCGTTTTGATCGCTATTCCGCGGGCGCCGTGTCGACGACCGCAGGCCGCACCGCGGTGGCAAGTCCAAGCGAGCCGATCGCAAACGCGCCGACGATCGCGGCACCGCCGATCACCCAGAACACGACGTCCGGACCGCCCGTCGCCTGCTGCAGCAGTCCGATCACATAGGGACCGAGGATCGCGCCAACCCGGCCGACACCCAATTCCATGCCCACGCCGCTGGCGCGCAGCAGCGTCTCGTACGAGCCCGCGGTGAAATTGTTGAGCACGTGCTGCGCGCCGATGATGCAGAAGCCGGCGATGGCGACGATCGCGAGATTGACCCCGTGGCCGCTGACGAACACCAGCGCCAGCACGGCAATGCCCCCGGTCAGCCACCATGTGGCGAGGTAGCGTGGCGTCAGCGACATCTTGCGGTCGGCCAGCATCGCAAGCGTCAGCCCACCGACGAACGACATCGCCTGCATCAGCGCGCCGAAGCCGAACGATGCGGCGAAGGTCTCGCCGCGCTTCTGCATGACAGTCGGGATCCAGCCGGTCAGGCCGAAGATCGCGAACAGGCTGAGGAACGCGGTGATCCAGATCGTCAGAGAGACGCGGCGATAGCGCGGGCTCAGCAGCGCTGCGATCGGGTTCGGCGCGCTGCCTGTATCAGCCGAGACGAAGCTCGCGTTGCGATAGAGTACGGCGCGTTCCGGACGAAGCCGCGCGAGCAACGCGCGCAACTCCTCGGTGCGGTGCCGCGCCGCCAGGAATTGCGGGCTTTCAGGCAGCACCGCGTGCGCGACGAAGGTCAGCGGGATCGATAGCGCGCCGAGGTAGTAGAGGATCTGCCAGCCGTAATGCGGCGTCAGATAGACACCGACGAGCCCGGCGCAAACGCCGCCGAGCGACCAGCCCAGCGTCACGCCCCACAATGAGAATGCGTTGCTGACGCGGCGCGGCGCCAGCTCGTTGACGAAGGTCGTGCCGAGCGGCAACAGCACGCCGAGACCGAGGCCGGTCGCAAAGCGCAGCGCGCAGAAACTCCAGAAATCGCTGCCGACCGTTGCGGTCAGCAGCGTGAAGACGTTGACGATCCAGAGGCCCGCCAGCAACGTGCCGCGCCGGCCCAGCCGGTCGGCGACCGTGCCATGCCCAACCGCCCCGAACAGGAATCCGACGAGGCCCGAGCTCACCAGCAGCCCCGCCTGGCTCGGCGAAAGTCCCCATGGTTTTGCCACGTAGTGGATGACATAGGCGGGATTGAACGTGTCATAACCGTCGAACAGCGTGATGAGCGTGATCAGGATGCCGAGGAGGATGTGCAGCCGGCCGACGGCCGCACTGGACAGCTCCTCATGCACGTCGATGTCTCGCGAAGTGCTCACGGTTTCCTCCATTGCAACTGATGCTGCGCCCTGCTCTGCGGCAGGTTGAAATAGCGCGTCTTAGAGCTTGAACAGGCTGCGGGCGTTATCGCGCCCGATCTTGATGCGATCGCCTTCGGCGATCGTCGCGCCGTCGAACCACTCGGCGGCATGGTCGATGTTCTCGAACGGCCAGTCGGCCGAGAACAGGATGCGGTCGGCGCCGATCTCGAGCATCGCGTCGATCAGCGCCTGGGTGCGGAAATTGCCTGACGTCGTGATGTAGAAATTCTCCCGGAAGTAGTCGGCGATCTTGCGCTTGGCCGGATAGACGTTCTGCGCGCGCATCCATTTGTTGTGGTTGTCGACGCGCCACATCGAATACGGCAGGCCCTCGCCCATGTGGCCGAGGATGATCTGCAGCCGCGGATAGGCGTCGAACAATCCCGAACCCATCAGGCGCAGCGCGTGCACCGCGGTCTCCTGGCCGAATGCCCAGGTCGGCCCCATCAGCCAGCGATGGCCCTCGTAGATCGCGGCGTCCTTGGCCAACGGATTGCGCGGGTGGAGATAGAAGGGAACGTCGAGCCGCTCGACCTCGGCCCAGAACGGCCAGAACTCCTTGCGGTCGTAATAGAGCGCGCCGTCGTGGCCCTCGACCTCGCTGAAACCGTTGACGAGCGCACCGCGGAACTTCAATGCGCTCACGCAGCGATCGAGCTCGCGTGCGGCGGCTTCCGGATCCTGCATCGGCAGCGCGGCCAGGCCCTGAAAGCGCTGCGGCCGCCGTGCAACCTGCTCGGCCAGGAAATCATTGGCACGGCGGGACAGCTCCAGCGCGCGAGCGCGATCGGGAATGGCCTGGATCGCCGGCGCGTTGAGCGACAGCAGCATCAGCTCGATGCCGTGCGCATCCATCTCGGCAAGACGGCGGTCCTGAATGTCGAGCAGCCGGGCCTTGAGCTCGACCCAGTCGTCGGCCGGCGAGAACCCTGCGCTGTCGCGAACCGTCTCCTCGATGGCGAAGTGCTCCTCCAGCGCGATCTTTCCCTGCATGGCGTTGTCCTTTCCGGCTCGCGGCGTTTCCGTGTTGACAGGACAAGACATCCAGTCCAAATATTTGTCAATGGGAAAGTTGCAAACGCAAATGATTGAGATGCAACTGTTGTCGATGCGAAGACCGGCAGCTATTCCGGGCGGATCTCTCCTGCCAGGACCTAAGCCCGTGTACCGATTTTCGAATTCGCTACCCTATCTGCTCGCCCGACTCGGCGTGCGGATGGGCGATCTCTTCGTCCGCGTCATCCGTCACGAGAAGTTGACGCTGCCGATGTACCGCGTGCTCGCCGCGCTCTCCGAGCAGGGGCACCCGTTGCGGCTCGGCGAGATCGCCGAGCTGACGTCGGCCGACGTCTCGACCTTGTCGCGCATCGTGGCCGAGATGAGCCGCGCCGGCCTGTTGACGCGCGACCGGCCGGAGAACGACCAGCGCAGCCTTCAGGTCGCGCTGACGCCCAAGGGCGCCGAGCTGGCTTCCCGGCTGATGCCGATCGCCCAACATT
>DASVOL010001039.1:0-3046 GCA_036383375.1 Bradyrhizobium sp.
CAATCATCCATCTGCCACGCAGAAGAAACCAGCGATGGCTTGCGGATGTACGGGTAAGGATGCTCGCTGTTGCGAGGGCGGTGCGTTCGCGGCCATGGCGCGGCAGCGGAGCGGGAAGCGCGCGTACTCAATAAAGTCCGGGACGCCTGCTTTCGCTCCACCCACCCTGCGAAACTGGCATTTGGCATGATGCTCGGACTAGCTACTGGGCGTCGGCCATCTTCGGTCGAGGTGACAGCAACTGCACGTTCGTTGCAGAGGGCTGGTTCGACGGCGACGCCGGGTCCTGCGTTGAGGCGGTGTAGGGCGGCGCTCCCTGGGATGGTCGATGGGCAGCCTGTGCCGGAAGCACGATCACCTTCGCGCCGACCTTCACCCGATCGTAGAGGTCCATGACGTCCTCATTGGTCAACCGGATACAGCCGGAAGAGACCCGCTTCCCGATCGTATCGGGCTTGTTGGTGCCGTGAATTCGATATTCGGTTTCACCCAGATACATCGCCCGGGCGCCGAGCGGATTGCCGGGACCTCCTGCCATGAACCGCGGCAGATAGGGCTGGCGCGAAATCATCTCCGCCGGCGGACGCCAATCCGGCCATTCTGTTTTGCGGGCCACGACCTGTTCACCGGACCATGTGAAACCTTCGCGGCCGACACCGATGCCGTAGCGCATCGCCTGTCCGTCGTTCAGAACGAGGTAAAGGAATGTGTTTCCGGTATCGATGACGACGGTGCCCGGCGTCTGGTGACTGGCGTAATCGACCACCTGCCGAACAAATTTTCCGGGAGCGTCAGCGGCTTTTGGTGTTTCGATCCGGATGGGCGCCGGGACCGGGATCGGAACCGGAGCCGGCGCTGGAGCCTGAACCGGTGCCGCTACGCGAACAGGAGCCGATGGTGCAGGACTAGATGGCGCAGGACTGGATGGCGCCGGGACCTGGTGCGCGGCCTGCTTCCGTACCGGTTGGACGCTCGCCGGCCGCCACAGCAAACCGTACCCCAATGCGACAGCCGCCACGGCGCCGATTGCAACTCTTGCCGCCACCGGCAGCGCGAGCGCCTCGGTCTTTTTGCGTTTGGCCCGCTTTGCCATACCTTCTCTTCCCCTGATCCCTTACCTGGCAGAGGTACCCAGCAAATTTTAACAAGTGTCGAAGCGATTTCGCTCGGGCTGGAAATCACCAAGCGTCGTTAACGCCGGCGCTTGTTATGGAATGGCTCGCGAATGCGGGGAACCAGTACGCGGCGGCGTCTAGCCGGGCGATGACACCGAGATGACGTACGCAATGACGGTGCGTGGTATCGTGCGAGAACCATCCTCATCGTCGTCCCTGCGAAAGCAGGGACGACGCCGGGAGAAGCCGCAGCCTGTCCTCGTCCAGGCATGACGACTACCCCGCCCTACTCGCCCCACTCTCGCGCCATCGTGGCGAGCGCGCAGCCTTCGCAATAGCGGGCGTCCTTGAAGTCGATCCAGTTGTGCGCGTAGACGCGCTCCAGCGGGATGCCGTAACGCGCGCGCAAGACCTTCACCAGCACCCGCCAGGCGGCGATCTGTGCATCGGTCGGGCCCTTCGTGACATCAGGATAATTGCCGGCGAACTCGACACCGATCGAGGTGTCCTTGTTGACCTGGCGATAGGTCTTGCTGTTGTCGATATACTTGTTGTCGTTCCGGTCGGCGCCGTCGGTGTGGGTCGGGACCAGATTGTCGGCGACCGCCCAATAGACCGTGCCGTCGGTTTCGACCCAGACCATGACGCCGCGGCGGGTCGGGTTCTTGTGCTGCTCGGCGGCGCCATTTCGTGCCGAGCCGGCCGGGCCCTCGGTCTGGTGCACGATGATGTTGCGCCAGGGATGCGATTTGGCGACGTCGCCCCAGGGCGACAGCCACACCATCTTCAACCCGGGAATCTCGGGCGTGCCCTGCGATCGCGCGATGGTCGCGAGATCGGGACCTTCGGCTGATACGGCGGACGACAGGACGAGCGCAAGGAGTACGGCGAGCAGGCGAGGCATCACGGAAGGATCCTGTGTCGCTCACAGTTAGCACGCTCAGGCGCGCTGGCGCAGGCTCGCCTTCACCAGATCGACCATCTCGGGCGGCAGCTTCGGCTCGTAGGTCGCATAGCCGTTCTTGCCGCCCTTCTTGGCGTCGTAGAGGGCGTGGTCGGCGGCGGCGACCAGGCGGTCGGGATGCAAGCCGATCTCGCGGGTCCATTGCGCGATGCCGATCGAGACCGCGATCGGAATGTCGTTGCCGGTGCACTGCTCGGCGTCGGCGCGGCAGACCTCCAGCACGCGGCGGGCGATCATCGCGCCCTCGCGCAGCGTCGAGGACGGCAGCACGATGCAGAACTCGTCGCCGCCGGTGCGGGCCAGCATGTCGCCCGGGCGCAGCCTTGTCTGCGCCATCAGCGTGAAGTGCTGCAGGCAGGCGTCGCCGGCGGCGTGGCCATGGGTGTCGTTGATGCCCTTGAAGCCGTCGAGGTCGATCACCAGCAGCGCGAACGGGTCGCCGCTGCGGTCGGAGCGCGCGCATTCCTCGGTCAGCCGTTGCAGCAAATGGCGGCGGTTGCCGACGCCGGTGAGGTCGTCGAGCAGCGCGAGGTCGGCGACCTCGTTGCGCAGCCGATCGATCGCCATCAGCAGGAAGCCGAAATTCAGCGCCATCGCCAAAAACACCATCAGCAGGATGGCCAGCGACTGGCCGGCGTTGAAGCGGACGAAGGAGAACTCGCCGGGCTGTAGCAGCGCGCCGGCAAGGCGCAGCGCATAAATGCCGATCAGCACGCAGGCGACGATGCCGGCGAGCCGGGCGCCGGGGCTGACGCGGCCGTTGTCGGGCGACAGCAGCAGCTTCAGCGTCAATACGAAGGGTGTGACCTGACCGACGGTGTAGACCAGGATACGCAGCGGAATGCTGTCATAGGCGAAGATGAAGACGGCAAGACCGGCGAAGGTCAGCGCCGTGATCAGCGCGGTACGGCGCCAGGTGACCGGCTTGCCGTAAAACCGTTCGATGCCCATGGCGGCGAGGCAGGCG
>DASVOL010001040.1:0-8175 GCA_036383375.1 Bradyrhizobium sp.
GAGCGCTCGTGGAATTCGTCGAACAGCACCGCGGCGACGCCGGTGAGCTCGGGATCGTCGAGGATCTGGCGCGAGAAGATGCCCTCGGTGACGACCTCGATCCGGGTCGCGCGCGACACCTTTGAGCCGAAGCGCACCCGATAGCCGACCGTCTCTCCGGGACGTTCGCCGAGCGTCTTCGCCATCCGCTCGGCGCTGGCACGCGCGGCGATGCGGCGCGGCTCCAGCACGATGATCTTCTTCCCCTTGGCCCAGGGCGCATCGAGCAGTGCCAGCGGCACGCGCGTGGTCTTGCCGGCGCCCGGCGGCGCGACCAGCACGGCGGCAGTGTGGCGATCGAGCGTGCGGTCGAGCTCATCGAGCACGGCGTCGATCGGCAGCGGGCTATCGAAGTGGTGCGGCAAGGAGTCTCATCGCGGCAGCGGCGCTCGGCCGACCTGCCTCCCTGTGGTTAACAAAGCACGGTTTCTTCTAGGATTTCCGGGCCTCTTAGACCATTCGCCGGTGACAGGGAACCGGGGAAAGGTCCGGCTTCGGCGGCACATCATTTGTAAGGATAAAGGAGAAAGCAACAGATCGGGCCGATGATGAGCCCGATCACGCCGGAACAGGACAAGGATGACCACAAACGGCACACAGGCTGCGACAGATCGTTCCCCTGATCGATCACTTGATCGATCACTTGGGAACGCGGCCGCGCGCGTCGATTGGGTCGACTATGCCAAGGGCATCTGCATCGTCATGGTGGTGATGATGCATTCGGTGCTGGGGGTCGAGAAGGCCGCCGAGCAGACCGGCTTCATGCACTATGTCGTGATGTTCGCCAAACCGTTCCGGATGCCGGACTTCTTCCTGATCTCGGGGCTGTTCCTGTCTGTCGTGATCGATCGCGACTGGCGCACCTATCTCGACCGCAAAGTGATGCACTTCGCCTACTTCTACGTGCTGTGGGTGACGATCCAGTTCGGCTTCAAGGCGCCGTCGCTGGCCGCCGAAGCAGGCTGGGCCGCGGTCGGGCTGCAATATCTGGAGGCCTTCATCGAACCGTTCGGCACGCTGTGGTTCATCTATCTGCTGCCGATCTTCTTCGTCGTCACCAAGCTCACGCGCAACGTCCACCCGCTCGCGATCTGGCTGATCGCAGCGGCGCTGGAGAGCGCGCATGTCATGACCGGCTGGACCGTGATCGACGAGTTCTGCGCCCGCTTCGTCTACTTCTTCACCGGCTATGTGCTCGCGGCTTACGTGTTCGCGCTGTCGGACCGCGCGCGGGCGCGGCCGGCATTTGCGCTGCTGGGGCTTGGGCTCTGGGCGCTCGTCAATGGCGGCCTGGTCGCGCTCGATGTCAGCGAATGGCCCGTGGTCTCGCTGGCGCTCGGCCTCGCCGGCGCCTGCGCGATCATCGTGACCGGCACGCTCTTGGCACGCGCACACTGGCTCGGCTTCCTGCGCTTCTGCGGCGAGCACTCGATCGTGATCTACCTTGCCTTCTTCCTGCCGATGGCCGCGTCGCGCACCCTGCTGTTGCGGTTCGGCATCATCCACGACATCGGCTGGGTCTCGCTGATCGTCACCGCGATCGGCGTCGCAGGCTCCCTCCTGATCTGGCGGCTGGCGCTGGCGGCCCGGGCCAATTTCCTGTTCGAGCGGCCCGATGCGTTCTGGATTGCCCCGAAAAAGGCAGCGCCCGCGCTGCAGGCGGCCGAATAGTGCCAAAAGTCATGGCCCGGATTGGTTCCGACAGCGGCAAATCCGGCCGTTCGAATTTCCGCACATTGAAATAGCTGGCTTTTTGGACCCGAATGTTTCGTCGCCAGGGCCGCGACGAAACAATTCTCCCGGTCACGAAACCATTTTCCGCTTTTCGCGCAGACATCCGGAAACGGGCGCTAACTAACAATTCTCCCAACGAACCGCCGCCCAACGGCGAACTGGGAGCCTGTCATGCCGAACGTCATCGCCATCAACTCTGCAGCCAAGAAGCACATCGAAGCTGCACGCGCGACCTCGGATGAAACGCTGCTCGCGCATATCGCCAAGAATAACCGCACCTCGATGCACACGCTCTATGCCCGTCACAACGTGCGGGTTTACCGCTTCGTGCTCCGCATGGTGCGCGACACCACGATGGCCGAGGACCTGGTGAGCCAGGTGTTCCTCGACGTCTGGCGCACCGCGGCCCAGTTCGAGGGCCGCTCGCAGGTCTCGACCTGGCTGCTGTCGATCGCCCGCTTCAAGGCGCTGACCGCGCTGCGCCAGCGTCGGCATGAGGACATCGACCAGGAGGACGTGCTGGAGATCGCCGACGGCGCCGACACGCCGGAAACCTCGCTCGATCGCGCCACCACCAGCGAGATCCTGCGCGCTTGCGTCGCCAAGCTGTCGCCGGCCCACCGCGAGATCATCAATCTTGTCTACTACCATGAAAAGTCGGTCGAGGAGGCCGGCCAGATCATCGGTATCCCGCAGAGCACGGTGAAGACCCGCATGTTCTATGCCCGCAAGCAGCTCGCCGACCTCCTGAGGGGTGCCGGCGTGGACAGCGTCGCGGCCTAAAGTAACGCAGTTTCAGTGGCTTAGGAGGAGATCAAGCACCCCGGGCAATTGTCCACGAAGCCAAAAAAGTTCGGCGACGAAACAATTGAAACAATCGACGACATCACCCGGAAAAACGCGATCTCTATACCCATATCCAACGACGCAACCCCAACCCCCATTCACTGACCCAGGTTTCGATACCTCCTTAAGTTCTAACCTCCCAAGTAACCTCCAACGATCCGGCCGGGATGCCCCCCAGCCGGGTCGCTCTGTTTTGGGCGCGCGGTCGTGAGGCCGAACGCATTTCGTCTCACACGGACGTGACGGCGTCTGTGACTGCTCGGCCGTAACGGCCCACGCCGTCCTCGCGAAGAACATCAGGCGTACCCGGCACGGCCCTCTGGCGCGCCGGGACTTCTGATGGACGGACGACGATGCTCAGCCTTGCCTTTGCCCTGCTTGCCGGTGTCGCCACCGTCGCCGCCCCTTGCACCCTGCCGATGCTGCCGATCCTGCTTGGGGTATCGATAGGCCAGACCGGCAAGGCGCGGCCCGCGATGATCGCGCTCGGCTTCGTGATGTCATTCTCTGCGGTGGCATTGCTGCTGAGCGCGATCACCCGCGCCTTCGACTTCGATCCCAACCTGCTGCGGACCGGCGCGGCGATCCTGCTCGCCGGCTTCGGCCTCCTGATGATCTGGCCGGCGCCGTTCGAATGGCTGGCGATCCGCCTCACGGGAGCGGCCGGCAGCGTCGGTCAGGCGGCGCCGTCGCCGAGCCTGTTCGGCGGCTTCGTGCTCGGCTCAACGCTCGGCCTGGTGTGGACGCCGTGCGCCGGTCCCGTGCTCGGCTCGATCCTGACCATCGTCGCGACCTCGAAGGACACGGCGTGGGCGAGCCTGCAGCTCGTCACCTACGCGATCGGCGCCGCGATCCCGATGCTCGCCATTGCCTATGGAGGGCAGGCCGTGACCACCCGCGTGCGCAGCATGGCTCAGATCGCGCCGCGGCTCCAACAGGGATTTGGCGTCGTGATCATCGCCTTCGCCGCGCTGTCCTACCTGCAATACGACACGCTGATCGTGGCGTGGCTGACCCAGTTCTATCCCAACGGCCAGATCGGCCTGTGAGCTCATAAGGAGAGATCGATGTCCCTGCGCTTGATTGCTGTATCCACGCTGGTGGCGGGCCTTGGCCTCGGCGGCGCCGTCATCCCCGGCCTCTGCACCGAGTCCAACGCGCCGGCGGTGCCCGTTCCGATGGCGACCGCGATGAACACCGCGCAGAGCCAGGCCGCGCCCGAATTCGCCGGGATCAGCAACTGGTTCAATTCGCAGCCGCTGAAGCTCGCCGATTTGCGCGGCAAGGTCGTGCTGGTGGATTTCTGGACCTATGGCTGCGTCAACTGCGTCAACACGCTGCCGCATGTCACCGAACTTTATGCAAAGTACCGGGATCGCGGCCTCGTCGTGATCGGGGTCCACACGCCGGAATTCCCGTTCGAGCATTCGGCCTCCAACGTGCAGGCGGCGCTGAAGCGGCACGGCATCCTCTATCCGGTGGCGCAGGACAACAATTCGCAGACCTGGAATGCCTACGGCAACCAGTATTGGCCGGCGCAATACATCATCGACCAGAACGGCAAGATCGTGTTCCAGCATGCGGGCGAAGGCCGGTACGACGAGATCGACCGCACCGTGGCCCGGCTGCTCAACGCCAACAGCTAGCGCATGATCCGGAAAAGTGGAATCCGGTTTTCCGTAAAGATCATGCTCAAACGGAGATGAGATGATGATGCGATTGAATGCAATCGCATCATCATCTCGGACAATCCGCCCTGTGTCGTCGTCACATCTGGCGTGGTAAGGTCCACGCCAGGTCGACGGCAAGTGGTGGATCATGTTCGAAGGCTGGGATGCGGTCGTACTCGCCCGCGCGCAATTCGCTTTCACGATGTCGTTCCACATCGTGTTTCCCGCATTCTCGATCGGGCTTGCGAGCTATCTCGCGGTGCTCGAAGCGCTGTGGCTGGCCACCAAGCGCGAGGTCTACATCAACCTGTTCAATTACTGGCTGAAGATCTTCGCGGTCGCGTTCGGCATGGGCGTGGTCTCGGGCATCGTGATGTCCTACCAGTTCGGCACCAACTGGTCGTCCTTTGCCGACAAGACCGGGCCGGTGATCGGCCCGATGATGGCCTATGAGGTCTTGACCGCATTCTTCCTCGAGGCGGGCTTCCTCGGCGTGATGCTGTTCGGGCTCGAGCGCGTCGGCCCCAGGCTGCATTTCGTGGCGACGCTGATGGTCGCGATCGGCACGCTGATCTCGGCGTTCTGGATCCTGTCGGCCAATTCCTGGATGCAGACGCCGGCCGGCCAAGCGGTCAATGCCGACGGCCAGTTCGTCGCCGCAGACTGGCTCAAGGTGATCTTCAATCCGTCGTTCCCCTATCGCCTCGTGCACATGGTGCTGGCGGCGTATCTCACCACCTCGCTGGTGGTCGGCGGGGTCGGCGCCTGGCACCTGCTGCGCGACCAGCACCTCGCCGGCCCGCGCGTGATGTTCTCGATGGCGATGTGGATGGCAACCCTGGTGGCGCCGATCCAGATCCTCGCCGGCGACCAGCACGGCCTCAACACGCTGGAGCACCAGCCGGCCAAGGTGATGGCGATGGAAGGCCATTATCAAAGCCACAAGGACGGCGCGCCGCTGATCCTGTTCGGTTGGCCCGACCAGCGCGAGGCCAAGGTGAAGTACGCGATCGAGGTGCCGAAACTGTCGTCGCTGATCCTGAAGCATTCGCTCGATGCACCGCTCGCCGGCCTCGACACCGTGCCGCGCGAGAACTGGCCGCCGGTGCCGATCACCTTCTGGTCGTTCCGCATCATGGTCGGGCTCGGCTTCCTGATCCTCGGCCTCGGCCTGTTCAGCCTGCTGATGCGCTGGCGCGGCATGATGTACCAGTCACCGCTGCTGCATCGCTTCGCGGTCCTGATGGGTCCGGCCGGCTTCATCGCAGTGCTCGCCGGCTGGATCACCACCGAGACCGGACGGCAACCGTTCACCGTCTACGGGCTGCTGCGCACCACCGATTCCGTATCGCCGCTGGCGGCGCCGGCGGTGGGCTCGTCGCTGATCGCCTTCATCATCGTCTATTTCGCCGTGTTCACCGCGGGTGTGATCTACATCCTGCGGCTGATGGCGCAACCGCCGCATCCCGGCGAGCAGGGCCCGACCAAAGACCTTCCCGCCCGCGCGGCCGGCATCACGCCGGCGGCAGGTGCTGCCGTGGAGGGCGCGCGATGATCGATCTCGCCACGATCTGGGCCTTCATCATCGCCTTTGCCGTGTTCGTCTATGTCGTGATGGACGGCTTCGACCTCGGCCTCGGCATCCTGTTTCCGTTGTTCCCGCAAAAGGCCGATCGCGACGTCATCATGAACACGGTGGCGCCGGTGTGGGACGGCAACGAGACCTGGCTGGTGCTCGGCGGCGGCGGCATGATGGCGGCGTTTCCGCTCGCCTATGCGGTGCTGATGCCGGCGCTCTACACCCCTGTCATCGCGATGCTGCTCGGCCTCGTGTTCCGCGGCGTCGCCTTCGAATTCCGCTGGCGCACCCAGAAGGCGCGCAACAAATGGGATCTCGCCTTCGCCGGCGGCTCGCTGGTGGCGACGCTGGCGCAGGGCATCGCGCTCGGCGCCATCCTGCAGGGCATCCATGTCGAGGGACGCCACTATGCCGGCGGCTGGTGGGATTGGCTGACGGCGTTCAGCGTGCTGACCGGCATTGCGCTGGTGATCGGCTACGCGCTGCTGGGCGCGACCTGGCTGGTGATGAAGACCGAAGGCGAGCTGCGCGAGCGCGCCTATCACCTGACGTGGGTGTTGCTGGTCGCGATGCTGTGCGCGATCGGCGCCGTCAGCATCGCAACGCCGTTCCTGGCCGTGCAGTACACCCAGCGCTGGTTCGCCTGGCCCAACATCATCCTCACCGCGCCTGTCCCGATCGCGGTCGCCGCCGTCACCGCGCTGCTGCTGCGCGCGCTCGGCAACAAGAACGACCACCAGCCGTTCTTCCTGACGCTGGCGTTGTTCGGACTGTCCTATGCCGGGCTCGGCATCAGTATGTATCCGTACATCGTGCCGCAAAGCATCACGATCTGGCAGGCGGCATCGCCCGCCAACAGCCAGATCTTCATGCTGTTCGGGGTCTCGATCCTGGTGCCGCTGATCCTCGGCTACACCGCCTGGGCCTATTGGGTGTTCCGCGGCAAGGTGCGCCCCGGCCACGGATACCATTGATGCCGCCACCGGGCCCGAATCAGCGGCCGCTCGGCCAGCGCCTGCTGTGGTTCGCAGCGCTCTGGCTCGGCGGCGTCGGCACCGTGACCCTGGTCTCTTTCGCGTTGCGACTCTGGATTGCGCCGAAATAAGGCCGCCCACCCGGCGCGCCACCGGCCCCGTGACAAAAAACAGAAGCATTACAGTGATATAGTGTGATGCCCGCCCTAAACTTGCCATCAAGCTGCCGCTGAGATTTGATGCCCAAGTTAAAAGTGGCGCATGATCTGATCACCAAACCGCTCACACTTTGGCGGATCATGCGCAATTGGGTGGAGCAACCATTGGCCACGCGCCAACAAGGAGAGCTTTGCATGACGAAACTTCGTCACCTGGTCTGGATGTTGATCGCCACGGGCGCGCTCGTGCTGTCGACGTCGCAAGGCTTTGCCCAGAACCGCCCGGATGCCGACGAGCCGGGCCTGATCGCCGACGACAGCTACCAGCTCGATCCGGAATGGCAGAAGCAGGTCGTCTACTACCGGACCAACGAGGCGCCGGGCACCATCATCGTCTCGACCGCCGAACGCCATCTCTATCTCGTGCAGGGCAACGGCCGCGCGCTCCGCTACGGCATCGGCGTCGGCCGCGACGGCTTCACGTGGCAGGGCCTGGTGACCATCACCCGCAAGGCCGAGTGGCCGGATTGGACCCCGCCGCCGGAAATGATCGCTCGCCAGCCCTATCTGCCGCGCTTCATGGCGGGCGGCCCGGGCAATCCGCTCGGCGCGCGCGCGATGTATCTCGGCACCACGGTGTACCGCATCCACGGCACCAACCGGCCCGACACCATCGGCACCGCGATCTCGTCTGGCTGCTTCCGCCTGGTCAACGCCGACGTCGCCGATCTCTACAACCGCGTTCCCGTCGGCACCAAGGTGATCATCCGGCAGAAGCCCGAACTGTAATCTCGACCCACCCGCCTTCGACATCCGACCTGTTTTTCCCCCGATCATTCGCGAGAGAGAACCCATGCGTACATTTCGAGGCGGCCTGACGATCGGGCTCGCGGTCGCCGCACTGGTTGCGGCTGCCGCCATCACCTATGAGCGTTACGACACCCGCACGCTGAAGCGCACCGTCCGCCGCGGCGACGTGCTGTGCGGCGTCAACAAGGGCCTGCCGGGGTTCTCGATCCCGGACGACAAGGGCAACTGGACCGGCTTCGACGTCGACTTCTGCCGCGCGGTGGCCTCGGCGATCTTCGACGATCCGACCAAGGCGAAATTCGTGCCGCTCGACGCCAGCGAGCGCTTCAAGGAGCTGCAGAACCGCAAGGTCGATATCCTCTCGC
>DASVOL010001041.1:0-14994 GCA_036383375.1 Bradyrhizobium sp.
GGTGCGCAGCAATTGGGCGAACCTCTTGGCTTCCGCCTGCGCTTCTTCCATGTTGACAGCCTTGAGACGAAACGTGGTCCCAGCCGGCGTTTGCGCCAGACGCCCGAAGTCCGCCGAGATCACGGTTGCAATCTTGGGATAGCCGCCGGTCGTGCCACGGTCCGGCATCAGCACGATCGGTGCGCCGTTGCCGGGCACCTGGATGCTGCCGTTGACGGTGCCGTCGGAGACGATGTTGTGGCCGTCGCTGTGCTTGATGACGGCGCCTTCGAGCCGGTAGCCCATGCGGTCGCTGGTGGCCGAGATCTTCCACTCGCTGTCGAGGAACAGCTGCTTGTTGTCCGCGGTGAACTCGTCGTCCTGCGGGCCGAACACGATGCGGATCGGCGCATCGGTGGCGGCCGGCAGTTCGATGCGGCGCTCAGTGGCGCCGCTCGCAGCCTTGGTCTTCAACTCGTCGCCGCTTTGCAGCGGCCGCGGGTAGGGGCTGCCGAGCCCGGCCCGGGCGTTGACGGCAAGGCTGCCGAACATCGGCTCGCCTTCGATGCCGTGCTCGATCGCGAGATAGCTGAACGAGCCGCCGCGCGCAAAACCGAGATTGAGCGTCTCACCCTCGGCGAGCGTTGCCGAACTGTCGAAGGCGACCGGCCGGCCACCGATGTCCGCATTGCGCGATGCGCCGGCAAGCCCGACACGCACGGCACCGCCGCGCGCGGTGAAGGTGGCGCCGAACGGGCCGATCTCGACCACGGCGGCGAACGGCTCATTGCCGACCAGCGTGTTGGCGGCCGCCAGTGAAAGCCGGTCCATCGCGCCGCTCGGCGTCAGGCCGTAGCGCTGCGAGCCCGGACGTCCGCCGTCCTGTACCGAGCTTGCCGGGCCGATCGAGGTGACGACGAGCTTGCTCATGGCGTCACCAGCTCTGCGACGAATTCGCCGGCCTCGGCGGCGCGGTCCTGTTCGGCAAAGGTCTTGGCATCCACCGCCGTGAAGCTGACGGCATCGCCGGGCTCCAGCAGGAAGGTCGGATCGCGGTGCAACTGATAGGTTCGCACCGGGGTGCGGCCGAGCAGGTGCCAGCCGCTCGGGCCGGCGAGGCACTGCACGCCGGTCTGGATGCCGCCGATCGAGATGGTGCCGGCCGGGGTCAAGAGTCGCGGCTCCTTGCGCCTCGGCAGATGCAGGGACTTGTCCAGCCCGCTGAGATAGGACCAGCCCGGCGTGAAGCCGATCATCGCGACGCGATAGTCGCCGGCGGCGTGGCGCGCGACGATGTCGTCGGGCGTGGTCTGGAGCGCCTTCGCCACATCCTCGAGATCGATGCCGTGCTCGCCGCCATAGGTGATGGGGATCCGCCAGCGCCGCGTTCCGCTTTCTGTCGGCAGTGCCTTGGCGGCGCGCGCCAGCAACTGCTCGCCGAGCGCATCGAAGGTGACCTGCACGGGGTCGTAATGCACCAGCAGCGACCGGTAGGTCGGCACGGTCTCGGTGATGCCGGCGATCGGCTCGGCGGATATCACGCGGTCGAGCGCAAGCACCCGCCGGTTGGCGGCGTCATCGATGGTGCGGCTGAATTCCACCGTGATGGCGCTGTCGCCACTCGGCAAAAGGCGGGGAGGGTTTATCGGTTCGGCCATCGGCTCAAGCAGATTGGATCGGCCATCAAGCTAGCGTGTTTCGATTCAAAACGGAATTCGCTTCGTGCAAAATGATGCAGCAACTTCAATAAATTAATCGTCATGCCGGCGATAAATTTGGATGATCGCAGGTTTTTCGCGCAGCCCTTGACGCAGGGCCTTCGCCCGGCAACATGCGCCGGTCTTTTCCTCCCATCGGAGCAAGCTTTCCAGATGTCACTGTCCACTGAGGCGATCGCGACGCTGTCGCACGTGTCCACCGCCACCATCACCACGGTCCTGCTCAAGAAGGGCCTGCGCAACATCTGGATGCGCGGCACCAAGCCCTTGAAGCCCGGGCAGAAGCGGTTGGTCGGACCGGCCTTCACGCTGCGCTTCGTGCCGGCCCGCGAGGATCTGGCGACGCCGGAATCCTGGTCGTCGCCGATCTCGACCCGTACCGCGATCGAGGCGATGCCGGCGGGCTGCATTGCCGTAGTCGATGCCATGGGCATCACCGATGCCGGCATTTTCGGCGACATCCTCTGCGCCCGCATGGTCAAGCGCGGGGTGACGGCGCTGATCACCGATGGCGTGGTGCGTGACCTCGAGGGCGTGCTCGGCACCGGCCTTCCGGTGTGGTGCGACGGTTACGCCGCGCCGCCGTCGGTCGCAGGCCTGACCTTCGTCGGCTGGGGCGAACCGATCGGCTGCGGCGGCGTTGCCGTATTTCCGAACGACGTGGTGGTGGCCGACCAGGACGGCGCGGTGCTGATCCCGCAGGCGTTCCTCGACCACGTGCTGGCCGAGGGGCCGGAGCAGGAGCGGATGGAAGCCTGGATCGTCAACGAGGTGAACAACGGCGCCCAGCTGCCCGGCCTGTATCCGATGAACGCCGAGACCAAGGCGCGCTACGCCGCATCCAAGAAATAACGTCAAGAGAGGGAGGTAACCCCATGGATATCCACGTTTCCGGCTCGCGGCCGACCCGCCGCGCGCCGAAAGAGAACTTCACCGGCAGCGTGCTGCAGGACCCGATCAACATGGCGCCGGCGCCGGCGCGGCTGAATGCCTCGCGCGTGTCGTTCGAGCCCGGTGCCCGCACTGCCTGGCACACCCATCCGCTCGGGCAGACCCTGTATGTGATTTCGGGCATCGGCCGCGTTCAGGCCAAGGGCGGGCCGATCCGGGAAATCCGTCCCGGCGACGTCGTTTGGATCCCGCCGAACGAGAAGCACTGGCATGGCGCCTCGCCTGACAACAGCATGACCCACATCGCCATGCAGGAGGCGCTCGACGGCGTGTTCTCGACCTGGATGGAGCACGTCACCGACGAGGAATACAACGGCAAGCTCGGCTGAGGCTCCGTTGCCTGCCCAAAGGAAAAGCCCTGCTCTCGAGCGGGGCTTTTTGCTTTCACGACGCGGCGTCGATCAATTCACCCGCGTCCAGGTCTGGCCGCCGCAGAACATGCCGCCGAACGCGCAGCCCTGGACGCGCAGCGTGTCAGGGCTCTTCAGGGCGATGGTTGAATCGTAGGTGCTGCCGCTGTTCGGATCGAAGATGCGGCCGCTCCATTTGTCCTTGCCCGGCTTCATGTTGATCAGAACCTGTTCGCCGTTGGCGTTCGATTTCTTGTCGACCGAGTAGCCGCAGAGATTGGCGCCGCATTGCTCGATGCGGACCTTGCCTTCCTTCTCTTCGGTCAGCCAGACGCCGAGCGGCGAGTTGGCTGCTTGTAGGGGGTTCGCTGCCGGCTTGGGCGCAGGCGATGCGGCGCCGACGGTGGGCGCTGGGATTGGATTTGCGGCCGCCGGCGCAGCGCTTTGCTGCACAACTGGCGGCGCGGGCGGTGGCGGCGGTGTGGTCGCTGCCGTAGCCGGAGCGACGCGCGTGCTCGCGGGCTCAGTCGTTGTTGCTGCCGGCGCCGGCGCAACGGCCTGATCAATCGAAGGCGGAGAAGGTGATGCAGCGGCCGCGGGTGGCGTGGCAGGCATGGACGGAGGGTCCGTCCTGGCGTCCTTCGGAGCCGCCTCGCGCTTCTGCTCGGCGTCCTTGTGCTTGGCGCGCTTGGTGCTGCGGCCGGTATTGTCATAAACGCCGGGGATCGAGACCGTTCCGCGATCGGGATCGATCCGAATGGTACGGCCGCCGTAATCGAACGTGTATTGCGCCTGCGCTGTCGCCGTACTCGCCAGCACGAGCGTGGCGATCGCCAGAAGCTTTCTCATCTCGACCTCCAGTGCAGGGAATCCCGTTCGCGAGGTTATGTGGTGGCCGCCTCGCCGAACGTGCCCCAAGTCACGGTCAGAACATGAGTCGTGTCCTCGCGCCCCAGGTTCAAATCACCGGATTGCGATCTGGTTTCAGACCGCGCGCATCAATTTGCGGTACGCGCAGCGAACCTGGCGCAGCCTATTCAAACCACGCGGCATAGATCTTCGCGTAGCTGCCGTCTTCGCGCGCGATGTGGAGCCATTGGTCGACGAACGCCTTCAACGCGACGTCGCGCTGCAGCCAGTAGGCCTTTTCCGCGAAGTCGAACGGCTTGTCGGGATGCACGGCGCAAAGCACGCCGGGATGCAGCTTCTGCTGGTAGCGCGTCTCGGACGCGTCGGTCATCATCAGGTCGGCATCACCCTTGGCGATCTCATCGAAGATTTTGGTGTTGTCGCTGAAGACACGGATGTCGGCGGCCTTCACGTTGGCGCGCGCGAACCGCTCGTTGGTGCCACCGGGATTGACGATGACACGGGTACCTGGCTTGTCGATCTCGGCGATCGTCTCAAACTTGCCCTTGTCGGCGCAGCGCGCGATCGGCGTCTTGCCCTCGCGCATGATCGGCGTCGAGAACAGGCCCTTCTTCTGCCGGTCGAAGGTGATGGAGACACCACCCATCACGATGTCGAAATTGTCGGCCTCGAAATCCCTGGTCATCTGCGGCCATGACGTCGGCACGAACTCGACCTTGACGCCGAGTGCCTTGCCGAGCGATTGCGCCATGTCGACGTCGAAGCCGCGGAACGCCTTCGTCTCCTTGTCGAGCGCCGTGAAGGGCAAATAGTCGCCGGTCATGCCGACCCGCAGCGTGCCCCGCTTGACGATCTCATCGAGCCGGGATGGCGCCGGCTGCGCGTGCGCGGCAGACAGAAGCAAAACGAGAGCGAGGCCGGCCAGCGCGCGAAACATCAGACGTCTCCGTCAATTCCGATGACATGTCGTTGCGGACCATTTAGACCAGATGGGACGATCGGGCCAGCACAGCGGGCGCAACAGTGACCATCTCGCTCCACGAAGCATCCGTCGGCGTCTATGTGCCGTATCTGCGCAATCTTGCGGCGCTGCTCGATCATGCCGACGCGAACGCCAGGGCTCGCAGGATCGATCCAGCCGTCCTGCTCGAGATGCGGCTTGCCCCGAACATGTACAGCCTGCGCCAGCAGGTCGGGGAGGCGAACCGTCATGTCGTCCTGAGCTGCGCGTTGCTGACGCGGTGCGCGCCGCCGGCCTTGGCCGCCGACACGGCGCCCGGCATCGTCGGCCTGAAGGCGCAGATTGCGGCCACGATTGATTTTGCAGAGGGTCTGCCGCCGGAGGTGATCGACGCTGCCTGCGACAAGGACGTCGTCTTCACGTTCCGGAGCGGCGCGACCAGACCATTCACCGGCAAGTCCCTGATCCTGACCTTCAACGTCCCGCAGTTCTTCTTCCATGTCGCGACGGCGTACGACATCCTGCGTCATGCCGGTGTCGATCTCGCGAAGAAGGACTTCCTGGGACCACCGAGGCCACCGCAGGGCTAGAGCGCTTTCGAGCGATTCAATCAGAACCGAAACTGCTCTAGGCCTCGTGGCGGTCCCTGCTTGCCTGAAGGGCGGCCGCCGTGCGGCTGACGATCTCGTGCTTGAAACGCTCGAAGCGCTGTCGCGCCTCGGCCTCGCGATCGTCGACGAATTTGATCGCAGCGTCCCTGTCCATCGGGCCGTTAACCAGCGGGGTCGATCCTTCGCCGACGGTCTCATCGACATAGTATTGGGCGCCGTCCTCGCGCACCGTCCAGCGGAACCGCAGCGCCGCCATCGGGCCTGGTCCGGACTTGGAATAGCCGTGGGCCTCGATCGGCTGGGGCGGCGGGATCGGCTCGGGTTCGCTCGGCTCCGGTGCGAGCGCTTCGGGTTCGACCGGCTCGGCATCTTCGAGCTCGGCCTGCTCGATCTCCGGTTCGACCTGCTCAATCGGTGCCGGCTCGACCGCCGGCGGCTCGGCCACGGTGGAAACCGCCTCAACCGGAACGTCTGTGACGGACGATGGCAGGGGCGGTGGCATTGCTATCGAGACCGGTGCCTCCTCGGCAGAGTCCGATGCCTTGTCCTTGTCGGTCGACTTGTCGTCGGACGATTTGGACTTCTCGGGAGGCGTCGTCGTCTGATCGAGAATGCTCGCGATTGCGGCGAGCGCATTGTCGGTCGGGTCACTCACGGTTCGGTCTCCCAGGCATGACGCCGGCGGAATCGTGCCGGCGCCCCTTCTATCTACCTGATCTGACTACCCTTTGTCAGCCCGGCGCTTCGTTCCAGGTTCGCTAGGCGCAAACCGGCGGGCGCCGGTCCTTCCAGGGACGGATCTGTTCGAGCTGGCCGGCGAGGCGGAACAGCAGCCCTTCCTCGCCAAGCTTGGCCGCGAACATCATGCCGAGCGGCAATCCGGCCTTGTTCCAGGCCAGCGGCACCGACATTGCCGGCTGCCCGGACATGTTGAACATCGAGGTGCCCGGCATGTAGCGGCGCAGTACCGGCGCGATGTGGCTCAGGTCCTCGGACATCGTGTTCAGCTCACCAATGCGAAGCGGCGGCGCGCACAGGGTCGGGCTGAGGAAGACGTCGCAGCCCTCGAAGAAGGTCGCAAGCCCGCGCGAGATCTGGAACGCCGCAAGCTGCGCGGCGACGTAGTCGGCGGGGGTCATCTTGACCGAGTTCTGGCCGCTGGCGAGCGTCAGCCGCTCGACGTCATCAGACGTCAGGGTACGCCCGACGCGCTGTTCGAGCAGGCGGATGGTCAGCGCCGTGTTGCCGCCGACGATGGTGGTCATGAGCGCGGCGGGATCGGCGGCAAGCGGTGGTGCGCGCTCCTCGACACGATGGCCGAGGCCCTCGAGCAGCTTGGCGATATCGCGAACCGCCGCGGCGATCTCGGGATCAACGGCATCGCCATAGGGCGACTTGTCGGTGAAGCTGATGCGCAGATGGCCGGGGTCGCGGCCGACCTCCTGCGAAAACGGCCGCTCCGGTGGCGGCGCGACATAGAGGCTCGACGGTTCCGGGCCATGGATCGCATCCATCATGACCGCGCTGTCGCGGACGCTGATGCTCAGCACATGGCCGACGGAGAAGCCGCCCCAGCCTTCGCCACGATCGGGACCGCAGGGGTTGCGGGCGCGCGTCGGCTTCATGCCGAACACGCCGGAGGCGGAGGCGGGGATCCGGATCGAGCCGCCGCCGTCGCTGGCATGCGCGACGGGCAGGATGCGCGCCGCGACCGCAGCCCCCGCGCCGCCGGACGAGCCGCCGGAAGAATGGTCGAGATTCCAGGGATTGCGGGTCGGGCCGAACAGGCGGGATTCCGTCGTCGGCATCAGACCGAATTCCGGGCTCGCGCTCTTGCCGAAGATCGCAAGACCGGCATCGAGGAAGCGCTGGGTCAACGTGCCGTTGTGGTCGGCGACGAAGTCCTTCAGCAGGCTGGCGCCCGACGTGGTGCGGGTGCCCTCGAGCAGGTCGAGATCCTTCAGCAGGAACGGCACGCCGGTGAAGGGGCCGTCAGGCAACCCCCTGGCGATCTGGCGCTCGGCGTAGTCGTAGTGCTTGACGACAACTGCGTTGATCTTGGGATCGACGGCGGCGGTGCGCGCAATCGCCTCGTCGAGCAGCTCCTTTGCCGTGACGTCCTTGTTGCGGACCAGCTCGGCGAGACCGACCGCATCGTAGTTGCCGAATTCCTTGAAAGCCATGTGCATGCTCCGCATCGCCGGGCCGACCTCGCGGGATCGGCCGCGGCGCCAACGAGAAAGGCTGAAAGCTCAGCCGAGGACGTCCTGATTGATCACGTTCTGGCGCAGCGGGTTGCCGTCCAGCACGCTCAGAATATTGCGCGCGGTCTGCTCGCTCATGCGATCGACAGCCTCGACGGTCACGCCCGCGACATGCGGCGCCATGATCACGTTCGGCAAGGCGTGCAGGGGCTGGCCGACCGGCGGGGGCTCGACCTCGAACACGTCGAGACCGGCGCCGGCGAGCTTGCCCGACACCAGCGCGTCGTGCAGCGCCTTCTCGTCCACGATGCCGCCGCGGGCGGTGTTGATGAGGTAGGCGGTCGGCTTCATCAGCCTGATCCGCGCGGCGTTGAACAGGCCGACCGTCTCTGATGACTTCGGGCAATGGATGGTGACGAAATCCGCCCGCGGCAATGCCGCCTCCAGGCTCGGCACCGCCTCACAGCCGGCCGCGGTGATCTCGCTTGCAGGCTTGTAGGGATCGTAGACCAGCACGTTCATTTCCATCGCGAGGCAGCGCTTGGCGGTGCGGGTGCCGATGCGGCCGAAGCCGACGATCAGGACCGTCTTGCCGTAGAGGTCGAACGGCAGCACGCCGAGCCGGCTCGCCCAGGTACCTTCCTTGACCATCGCGTGCATTTCCTGCGCGCGCTTGGCCAGCGTCAGCATCATGAACACGGCGTGCTCTGCGACCGACGGCGAGTTCGCGGTGCCTGCGACCATCAGCGGCACCTTGCGGCGGGACAGCGCCGGCACATCCACGGCGTCATAACCAACGCCGATCCGGGTCACCACCAGCATGCCCTTGGAGGCCTCCAGCTCCGCCTCGCCGAAGCGGGTCGCGCCGAGCGCCACGCCATGGACCGGCGCATGCTGCTCGAGCATCGCCTGGAAGTCCCTGGCCGAGATCAGGTTGGGAAATTCGACGAGTTCTACATCATCCCGCTCATTGAGGAGGACGCGTGCCCCCGGCGACAGAGTCTGGGTGATGAAAATCTTCTTCTTGTTGGTAGCCATTTCCTGCCCTTGAGGTTTCTTGTGCGCCGTCAAAGCACGGCGCCGGTCACCTCGTTTAGCAAATGCATATTGTTGAGGTCCACAGCCAATCGGAGTGGGCTGCCATCCTGCGCGCCGGCATTGGGATTGACCCGGCCGCAGAGCTGGGAGCCCTCCAGCGTGAAGTAGACCAGCGTCTCCATGCCCATCGGCTCGGTGACGTCGAGCATCGCATCGAACGGCTCGATACCGGGCTCGGCATGCGGCCGGGCCTCCATGATATGCTCCGGCCGCAGACCCAGCAGCAGCTTGTCGGTGCGGGAAAGGCCCTGGTAGCGGGCGGCGCGCGCCGGCGGCAGTGGGAAGGAGAGGCGATCGGTCAGCCGCACGTTGAGCTTGCCGCCGACGTCCTCGAGCCGGCACGGCACGAAATTCATCGCGGGCGAGCCGATGAAGCTGGCGACGAACCGGGTCGCCGGCTTGTGATAGAGCTCGTTGGGGGTGCCGATCTGCTCGATCTTGCCGTGGTTCATCACCACCACGCGGTCGGCCAGCGTCATCGCCTCGACCTGGTCGTGGGTGACGTAGACGGTCGTGGTGCGGACCTTCTGGTGCACCTTCTTGATCTCGATTCGCATCTGCACGCGCAGCTTGGCGTCGAGATTGGACAACGGTTCGTCGAACAGGAACACCTTCGGGTTGCGCACGATCGCGCGTCCCATCGCGACACGCTGGCGCTGCCCACCGGAGAGCTGCTTCGGCTTGCGGTCGATCAGATCGGTGATGTCGAGCATGCGAGCGGCTTCCGTCACCCGGCTCTTGATCTCGGCCTTTGGGTAGTGCTTCAGCCGCAGCCCGAACGACATGTTCTCGGCGACGGTCATGTGCGGATAGAGCGCGTAGTTCTGGAACACCATCGCAATGTCGCGATCCTTCGGCGGCACGTCATTGACGACATCGCCGCCGATCATGATGTCGCCGTCGGAAATGTCCTCGAGGCCGGCGATCATCCGCAAGGTCGTCGACTTACCGCAGCCGCTCGGCCCGACCAGCACCACGAACTCATGGTCGGCGATATCGAGGTCGATGCCGCGCACCGCCTCGACCTCGTCGTAACGTTTCACCACCTTGCGCAAACTGACGTCGGCCATGAATCCTACCCTTATCCTACCTTTGTCGCGTTCAACCCTTTGTCGCACCGGCGGTCAGGCCGGCAATGTAGTAGTCCATCAGGAAGGCGTAGATGATCAGCGGTGGCGCGGCGCCGAGCAGGGCGCCGGTCATGATCTGCCCCCAGTTGAAGACGTCGCCCTTGATCAGTGTCGTGATGATGCCGACCGGCAGCACCAGCTGATCGGTCGAGGTGGTGAACACCAGCGGATAGAGGAACTGGGCCCAGGAGACGGTGAAGGCGAAGATCGTCGCTGCGATCAGGCCGGGCAGCGCGACCGGAATGAAGATCCGGGTCAGGGTCTGGAACCAGCTCGCGCCGTCGATGATCGCGGCTTCGTCGAGCTCCTTCGGGATCGATGCGAAGTAGCCGATCATGATCCAGGTGCAGAACGGCACCGTCAGGGTCGGGTAGAGGATGATCAGCGTCCACCAGTTGTTCATCAGCTGGATGCCCAGGGTGTCGTTGACCCAGGCGAACATCTTGAACAGCGGGATGAACAGCAGGGTTTCCGGGATCAGGTAGGTCAGGAAGACGCCGGTGGCCAGGGTGGCCGAGCCCCAGAACTTCATGCGCGCCAGGGCGAAGGCGGCGATGACGCTGATGAACATGGTGATGGTCACGACGCAGACCGCGACGATCGCCGAATTCAGGAAGAACTTCAGGAAGATGTTCTGCGTCAGGAGCTCGATATAGTTGGCGAGCGTCGGGTCGAACACCCACCACGGATTGATCTCCGCCGAGATCTCCTTGCTGGTCTTCAGCGAGGTGATGAACATGTAGATCGGCGGCGTCAGGAAGAAGATCGCGAACAGGATGAGGAAGAAATACGACCAGCGCAGCGCCCAGCGCCGGTCGCGGCTCATGCTGCCGTAGCGCGCGCGGGTCGGCGCGCCGGTGGTGATCGCGGCGTCGGCCATCAGACTTCACTCCCCCGCTTGGTGATGTCGCGCAGGATGAAGATCGCGGCGACGGCCAGGATGGGCACCATGAACAGCGACACTGCCGAGCCGAGCGGAATGTCGTTGCTCTCGATGCCCAGCCGGAAGGCCCAGGTGCCGAACAGGTGCGTCGTGTTGAGCGGATCGCCCTTTGTCAGCACGCGCACGATGTCGAAATTGGCGAAGGTCACGATGGTCGAGAACAGCGCCGTGATGGCGATGATGTTGCGCATCATCGGCAGGGTCACGTACCAGATGCGCTGCCACCAGGTGGCGCCGTCGATCGCGGCGGCCTCGTAGAGTTGCTCGGGCACCGACTTCAGCGCCGCGAGGTACATGATCATGAAGAACGGCGCGCCGACCCAGACGTTGACCAGGATCACCGAGAAGCGCGCCCAGCCGGTCTCGCCCAGCCACGGGATCGGACCGAGGCCCAAAGGCTGCAGCAGCCAGTTGAAGGCGCTGTAGGAGGGGTCGAACAGCCACAGCCAGGCCAAGGTGCTCATCGCCGGCGGGATGACCCACGGCACCAGCAGCATGCCGCGCCACTTGCGCTGGCCCTTGGTCGGGATGTTGTTGACGAAGTGCGCCACCACGAAGCCGATGAACGCCTTGAAGATCACCGCGGTGATGGCGAACAGGCACGACTGGTAGACGACCATCCAGAACGTGTCGCGCGTGAACAGGAAGTCGAAATTCTTGAACCACACGAACTTGGTCATGCTCTTGTTGAGCATCGCGAGATACACGGCATAGCCCGCGGGATAGGCGACCAGGATGGTGATCAGCAGGATCAGCGGCAGCGCCATCAGGAAGGCGATGGTCGATTTGCGCTGCATCAGGCGATGCAGGCTCCTGCGGCTGTCGGTCGAGGCGATAGAGGCGCGTGCGGTGATGTCTGCCATGGCAGGCTCCCGAGATCATACGCTGGACCAGGAGACGAGGAGGGCGCCGATTGCGGCGCCCTCCCGAGAGTCCTGTACTAGGTACGCATGAAGCCTTCGATTTCGCTGGACGCCCAGTCCAGCACCTTCTCCATCGTGTCGCCCTTGGCGTAGCGCACCACCATCTGGGTCTGCACGCCCTGGGTGTAGATCTGCTGCGCGATCTTGTGCGGCGCGGGGGCCGCGGCGATCGACAGCGTCTGGTGGTTGTGCGGGTTCGGGTAGTGGTAGAGGCCACCCTTGGGCGGCGACTCCTCGGCCCACACCTTCAGGGTCGTGAGGTTGGCGAAGGCCGGGATGTCGTAGCCGCCGCTGGCCACGACCATCTTCTCGACCGCTGCCGGCTGGCTGAGATGGGTCAGCAGGCTCTTGGCCGCGGACTGGTTCTTGCTGAACTTCCAGGTGCCCCAGTAGAACGGCAGGAAGGGTCCGAAGCGGCCGGCCGGGCCGGACGGGAAGCCGTGGTGCCAGCACTGCTCGGCGACCTGCGGTGCGTCGCGCTTGGCGACGGCCCAGGCGCTGGGAGGATTCATGATCAGCGCGCCCTTGCCCGAGACCAGCCACTTGTTGTTCGAGGCATCGTCCCACGACGGCGCGTCGGGCGGCAGGAAGGCGACGAGCTTCTTCCAGTACTCGAGCGCCTGCTTGACCTGGTCGGTCTTCACCGTGATGTCGCCCTTGGCGTTGACCAGCTGGGCACCGAAGCTGTGGAAGATGGCGCCGCAGGTGTCGACCGAGTCCGACGTCGTGCCCAGGCCGATGCCGAAGGGCACGCCGCCCTTGAAGCAGGCCTCGGCCGCCTTGAGGAAGGCATCGAGAGTCCAGCCATCGGCCTTGGGCGGGCCGCCGGCGGGATAGAGCTCCTGGATGTCGATGCCGGCATGCTTCTTCATCAGGTCGATGCGGCTCACCGGCCCCTTGAGCTGGCTGCCGACCGTCGCCGGCACGCCGAGCCACTGGCCGCCGACCTTGCCGAGATACTCGACCGTTCCGTTCACCGCGCCGTTCTGCTTGATCAGCGGATCGACGACGTCGTTCACCGGTACCAGCTGCTCGGCGTAGGCGGCCGGCAGCCAGGTCGAGAACGCCAGCACATCGTGACCGGAACGCGCCTGGGCCTCCGCGGCGGTCGTCAGCAGCAGCTCGTTGCCCTGCGAGGTGATGTAGTCGATCGTGACTTCGACCTTCTCCTTCGCGGCCCATTCCTCGATCAACGCCTGGCTCGCCTTGTTGGCGTCGGGAACCCAGTGGTCCCACAAGCCGAGCGTGAGCTTGCCGGCGGCATGGGCGCCGCTGACAAATGGCGCCGCGATCAGCGCCGTTGACGCGGCTGCAGTCTTGGCAACAAAGCGACGCGTGACTTTCCTGGATGCCATGTACGTTCCTCCTCTAGGTCGCCGGTGTTTCCCGGCGAATTCCTTTTGTTGCCGACGTCGTTGGACGCGGCCGAAGCCATTGGCCGCGCCCAGACGATCGGCGCCAGCGTCAGGATGCTAACCCTAACGCTGAGCGTCGGTCCACTCGATACTTGGCATCCGCATCGATCACGTACGCATGAAGCCTTCGAGCTCGTTGTTCGCCCAGGCGATCACCTTGTCCATCGGCTCGCCCTTGATGGCGTAGCGCACCACCATCTGGGTCTGCAGGCCGTGGCGATAGATCTGCACCGCGATCTTGTGCGGCGCCGGCGCAGCGGCGATCGACAGGATCTGGTGATTGTACGGGTTGGGATAGTGGAAGAGCGTGCCCTTCGGCGGTCCTTCGTCGGCCCACACCTTCATCGTCGTCAGGTTGGCGAAAGCCGGGATGTCATAGCCGGCACTGGCCTTCACCATCTCCTCGATCGCCGAGGCTTGCGACAGCGCCGTCAGCAGGCTCTTGCCGGCGGACTGGTTCTTGCCGAAGTTCCACAGGCCCCAGAACGGCGTGGTGAACGGGCCGTAGCGCCCGGCCGGCCCCGCGGCCATGCCGTGATGCCAGGTCTGCTCCGCGATGTCCGGCCGATCGCGCCGGGCCACTGCCCAGGCGCTGGGCGGGTTCATGATCAAGGCCGTCTTGCCGGCGACGAAGGCGCGGTTGTTGCTGGCGTCGTCGTAGGACGGCGCATCCGGCGGCAGATGGGCGGCGAGCTGCTTGCCGTACTCCAGTGCCTTTTTGACGTTGTCGCTGTTGACCGCGATGTCGCCCTTGGCGTTGACCAGCTCGGCGCCGAAGGCCTGGAAGATCGCACCCCACGTGTCGACCGAGTCCGCGGTGGTGCCCAGGCCGATGGCGAACGGGAAGCCGGCCTTGTGGCAATCGGCGGCGGCCTTCAGGAACGTGGCCAGGGTCCAGGTCTCCGCCTTGGGCGGTGCACCAGCCGGATACATGGCCTGGATGTCGATGCCCGCGTGCTGCTTCAGCAGGTCGATGCGCGAGGCTGGCCCCTTGAACTGCGCGCCCGGCGTACCGGGTATCGCCATCCACTTGCCGCCGATCTTGCCGAGATAGGTGGTGATGCCGCTTGCCGCGCCGTTGGCCTTGATCAGCGGCTCCATCAGGTCGTCGACCGGCGTGAGATGCTCGGCGTACTGCGCCGGATCCCAGCTGCCGAGCGAGAGAATGTCGTGGCCCGACCTTGCCTGCGCCTCGGCGGCGGCGGTCAGGATCAGCTTGTTGCCCTGCGACGTGATGAAGTCGATCTGGAGATCGACCTTCTCCTTTTCGGCCCACGCTCTCGATACTGCCTCGGCCGCCTTGTTGGCGCCGGGCACCCAATGGTCCCAGAAGCCGATCGAGAGCTTGCCGGCAGCGAAAGCGCCGCGGACAAAGGGAGTCGTGAGTAACGCAGTCGATGCGATGGTGGTCCGGGCAACGGTCCGCCGGGTCACTTTACGCGACATAGCTGTTCCTTCCCTGTGAGAGTGCGGCACACCTCCTTAACGCGTCCGGCAAGACAGGCCGGTCCTACGCCATAGGCAGTCAGCCGGTGGAAGCCGGCGCGTTGTGAACCATCAATTGCCGACGTCGCTTGCGTCGGTTTCCACCCTGCATGCCGTGCCTGTTGGGCGGCACTGGCAGAAGGATGCTAGCGCCAATGGCTGGCGCTGACCACACCTGCCTGCGCCTGACACTCCGTTGACGCAGCCGCGACGTCGTCCCGACTCAGTGTATAGTCAGCGCCGGTAGTCGCGCTTACCACGTAAGGGGGCGGGGGGATGGAGAGCTCGACCGTCGAACGACGCCTCTCTGCGATCGTCGCCATGGACGTCGTCGGCTACAGCCGATTGATGGGCGT
>DASVOL010001042.1:0-3617 GCA_036383375.1 Bradyrhizobium sp.
GCACCGAGCATCTGCTCGCAGCTCAAGAGGAAATGCGGCTTTCGACGTCGGTCTTGAAGAACACGGTGCACGGCATGGCCGAAGCGGTGCTGGTCATCGACCCCAAGGGCGACATCGTGCTGTCCAATCCGGCCGCGGAAAAGATGCTGCGCTACAGGCCGGGCATGAACGTTGGGAACCTGCGCGCGCTGAGCAATGTGTTCCATGCCGACGGCACCACGCCGTTGCCCTTGGAGGACTTGCCGGCGGCACGAGTGCTGCGCGGCGAAGAATTCGACGAGCAGGAGATCGTGATCCGGCCGCTGCGCGGCGGCAACCAGATCCATCTCGTGATCTCGGGCCGGCCACTGCGCGAGAAGAGCGGCGCGATCAGCGGCGCGGCGCTGGTCTATCACGACATCACCACCTCGCGCGAAACCGAGCGCAAGCTGATGGAGTCACAGAAGCTCGAGGCGATCGGCAAGCTCACCGGCGGCGTCGCGCACGACTTCAACAACATGCTGACGGTCATCACCGGCACCACCGAGACGCTGGTCGACAGCCTGCGCAGCCAGCCGAAGCTTGCGCAAACCGCCGAGCTGATCGACCGCGCCGCCGAGCGCTGCCGTGAGCTGATCCAGCATCTGCTCGCCTTTGCCCGCCGCCAGCCGCTGGAGCCGCGCACCGTCGACATCAACGGCACCGTGGTCGATATCGCCAAGCTGCTGCGGCCGACGCTCGGCGAGCAGATCGAGATCGATCAGGTGCTCGCGCCCGATGTCGCCAGCGTCCACATCGATCCGTCGCAGCTTGCCAACTCGCTGCTCAACATGGCGATCAACGCCCGCGACGCGATGCCGAACGGCGGCAAGCTGCTGTTCGAGACCAGCAACATCGTGCTCGATGACGCTTATGCGGCCGTCAATCCCGACATCACGCCGGGCCGTTACGTGCTGCTCGCGGTCAGCGACACCGGCACCGGCATGTCGCACGCGGTGCAGGACAAGGTGTTCGAGCCGTTCTTCACCACCAAGGAGGTCGGCAAGGGCTCTGGCCTCGGCATGAGCATGGTGTACGGCTTCGTCAAGCAGTCCGGCGGCCATATCAAGATCTACAGCGAGGAAGGCCACGGCACCACGATCAAGCTCTATCTGCCCCCTGCCCGCGGCCAGGTCGAGGTCGAGGCGCCGGCGCCGGAGCCGCCGCGGCGCGGCAGCGAGGTCATCCTGGTGGTGGAAGACGACCAGCTGGTGCGCAACTACGTGGTCACGCAGCTTGGCGCGCTCGGCTACAAGACCATCGCCGTGCCCGACGCTCGCGCCGCGCTGGCGCTGGTCGACAAGGGCGAGAAGTTCGACCTGCTGTTCACCGACGTCATCATGCCCGGCGGCATGAACGGCCGCCAGCTCGCCGACGAGGTAACCAAGCGGCGCCCCGGCATGAAGGTGCTCTACACCTCAGGCTATACCGAGAACGCGATCGTGCATCACGGCCGCCTCGATGAAGGCGTGCTGCTGCTGGCAAAGCCCTATCGCAAGGCGCAGCTCGCCAGCATGCTGCAGCAGGCGCTCGGCGAGTAACCGAAACGCGTCTCCCGCGGGAGAAGAGAGATCGCGAGGATGCCTCGAAGTGAGGTGATCCAGCTACACCACGCAACATTTCGGGAATTCAGCTTGCGCCGATGCATGATCGGATGTATGAGCACGCCCCTGCTTCAACCTAAGCGTTCAACCGACGAGGAGATCAGCCGTGAAACCGCTCTCGCGATCGACACTATCCGTGCCGACGCTTGCAGTGCGTCCGGCTGAAAATCATCCCATCATGTTGAACGACAATGGCACATTCATTGATCCAGCGCCGGCAGGAGGCCGAGCGCGCGCGGGCTGAAGCCTATGCGTATTCGCTCCGGCATGTGTCGCAGCGTACGCGTCCCCCGCCGGACTTCCTGAAGGCAATCTACGAGGTCAAGCGCGGCTTCGAGACCGACATCCTGCGCGATGCCGGGACCTGGACGCCGCAGTTGAAGACCCGCGATGCCGCGCGCCTGCGCCTTGCCGCAGCCCGCTATCTGTTCGCGCGCTACCCCGTTGCGCAGCATCTGGAGGAGATCTGGATCGACTGCGCCGGGCTCGGCGCCGACGAAATCGCGTTGCGCAAGCGCTGGTACATCGTGGCTGCCGGCGGAGGCTCCCTCTACAAGGCGGGAGCCGGCGCATGGCTGTCGCGCAAGGAGATCCATGCGTTCCTCAATCCGCCCGGGAAGCTCAGCTTCGAGGAAGCGATCTGGCACGCGATCGCGTCCTCCTATGCGAACGATGCCGGCCTCGCGCTGCGGATCGCACGCTCGGGAATCGCGCAGACGCCGCGCGCCCAGCTTGGCCGCTGGCGCGAGGTGGTGCGCTTCTTCTGCGCGCATCCGACCACGGTCGAGGAGATGGGCGATCTCCGCGATTACCTTGCCGCCTGCTACCGGCGCGACCGGACGTTCAGCCTCAAGGGACGCACGCTGAGCTCGCTCAGGCGGCAGATGCACGCATGGCATCGCGAGCTTGAGACCATCGCGCGGATCGAGGCCGCTCGCCGCCGCGCCGAAGCGGCGCGCGACCGTGCGCGCGGACGGTTGGCGGCACGCGAACCGCTCAGCGACAGCTGGCCGGGTGCGCCGCTCGCGGACTGGACCTGGAGCCCGTCATGCAAGGCCAGCGGCAAGCGCGGCGAGTTCGTGGTGGTCCAACTGCGCACCGCGGTCGATCTCGTCGCCGAGACCCAGGCGATGCGCCACTGCGTCGCGAGCTACGCGGCAAAGTGCATTGCCGGGCATGCGTCGATCTGGTCGCTGCGCCACCGCGCCGCGGGCAAGACCGAGCGGATGTTGACCATCGAAGTCGATCGTCAACACCGGGCCGTCCAGGTCCGCGGATTCGCCAACCGCGCGCCGCGCGCGGAGGAGCGCAATATCCTGGAGCGATGGGCACAGGCCCGCGGCATTGCGCTCCGATAATGATGCGCTGGACCGCCCTGCGGTTCAGCGCATCATCCATTACCGCGTCGCCAGCGCGACGCCGGCGAGCGTGAACAGCAGCGCGGTGATCTGGGTCGGCCCGAGCGGCTCGTGCAGCGCGACGGCGGAGGCAATCACGCCGATCACCGGCACCGCCATGGTGCCGATCGCCGCCACCGAGGCCGGCAGGCGGGCCAGCGCGGCGAACCAGGCGACATAGGCGACGCAGAACTGGATCAGCGTCGAATAGGCCAGCAGCCACCAGCCGACAGTCGTGACGCGGTCGAGATGCGTGGTCTCGATCATGAGGCCGATGATCGCGATCGGCACGCAGCCGAGGCCGATCTGCCAGGCCGCGGCCGGGATCGGCGGCATCACCAGCGGATATTTTTTCGCCAGCACCGTGCCGAGCGCAAAGCCGAACGCGCCGCCGAGCGCCATGATGATTCCCGGCAGCTTCTCCTCGCTCGCGGAAATCCCGTTGCCGCCCATGATCGCGGCGAACCCCGCGAACGCCATGACGAGCGCAATGGTGCGCAGTAATGTCGGCCGCTCGCCGAGCACCGGCCAGGCCAAGAGCGAAGCCCACACCGGCATGGTGTAGGCGATCAGCGCGGTCTCGCTCGCCGGCAGCCAC
>DASVOL010001043.1:0-4212 GCA_036383375.1 Bradyrhizobium sp.
TCGCACGCCTTCACCGAAGCCGTGGTCGGCTTCCTGACGCAACGCTAGCAGCAAAGGACGTCATTGCGAGCGGAGCGAAGCAATCCATGTCACCGCTTGCCGAGACATGGATTGCTTCGTCGCTTCGCTCCTCGCAATGACGGGAGGAGACATCAATGGACGACAATCAGCGCCGCGACGACGGCATGACGCAGCGCCGCAAGGTGCTCGGCAATGAATGGGTCGACAAGTCGATCAAGAACCGTAACGCGTTCAACACCGACTTCCAGGATCTGATCACGCGCTATGCGTGGGGCGACATCTGGACCCGGCCGCATTTCGACCACCGCACGCGCCGCGTGCTGGTGATCGGCACCATGGTCGCGCTCGGCCAGTGGGACGAATTCCGCCTGCATGTGCGCGCAGCGCTCAGTGAAGGCGGCTTCACGCCCGAGGACATCAAGGAGATCCTGCTGCAGCAGGCGATCTATTGCGGCGTGCCCGCGGCCAATCACGCCGTCAAGGAAGCCGGCGCGATCATTGCCGAACTAGGGCTGCTGAAGGGATAGCTCGCCGGCCGGTGCGCCCGTCTCGGCGGCAGGTGGCTCGGCAGTCCGCTTCGGCGAGGTTTCGAACAGCATCACGATCGCGGTGCCGAGCAACATCAGAAGCTCGGCCGCATGCATGCGCAACGCTTCGATCTCACCGACCTTGGACGCCATCATCATGCTGGCGAAGCTCAGCACGCTGCCGAGGCACAGCGCTACTGCCAGGGCCTCGTCGCCGCCGCTTCTGTTCTTGCGCAGCGGCGAGAACGCGGTCATCGCGAGGAAGACCGCAAAGAACGCCACCACCGTGATCCGCGCCAGCGCCAAGAGCCATGCCAGCCGCACCGTCGCCATCTTGCCGAGGTGCAGATAGTCGTTGGCGTAGAACGCGATCGATACGCTCGGCCGCTCATAGAGGCCGTGGATCGGCGACACCATGATGCTGAAGGCGATGATGGTCCAGACCGGAATGAAATAGGCCGCCAGCAGCGCGCCGTTGAAGGAGCTGATCCGCCAGTTACTCGACATTGCCGCTTCCCGTGTTTCCCCGCGCCCTTTTTGGATTGGCGACGGTTCAGCCTGCGAGGTAACGCCGATCGATTGCCGGCAGCAATTTAAACCCTTTGTTAAGGTTAAGCGCGGTGCGATGGTTCCGGATCGGTGCGATCGGGCCAGGCCGGCACCTCGCTCCGGCCGAGATAAAGGGGGTAAAATGACCGAAAGAACCCGCATTTTCGTCGCGACGCCCTGTTTCGGCGGCGACCTCAAGATGGCCTATGTGCTGTCTGCGCTGAAGCTTCAGGCCGCCGCCACTGCCCGGGGCATCGACATCCAGTTCCACCTGATCGGAAACGAATCGCTGATCGTGCGCGCCCGGAACGAGCTGGCCCACCAGTTCCTCATATCCGGCGCCAGCCATCTCCTGTTCATCGATGCCGATATCGGGTTCGAACCCGAGTCTGTCTTCCGGCTGCTGGATTGCGACGCCGAGGTTTCAGCCGCGGCCTACCCGCTCAAGCACATCGATTGGGCAAAGGTGCAGCGGGCTGCGGAAGCCAAGCGCAAGAACCTCGCGTCATCCTCGCTGGACTATGTCGTCACATGGGAGGGCGACCAGCTCACGGCGCGCGGCGACGGCTTCGCCAAGGTCCGATATGCCGGCACCGGCTTCCTGATGATGAAACGATCCGCCCTCGTCAGGCTGTGCGACGCCCATCCCGAACTCAAATATCGGGCGAACCACAAGAGCAACGACTTGAACACCGGTGACCTGGTTCGCGCCGACCTCGACCGCATCTCGCTGTTCGAATGCATGATCGACAAGACGACCGGCGAGTATCTGTCCGAGGATTACGCCTTTTGCCGGCGCTGGCTCGATCTCGGCGGCGAAATCTGGCTCGACCTTCGCAGCGAGCTCACGCATTTCGGTTCATACGCCTTCCGCGGCCGCTTCGCCGATCAGTTGGCCTGAACAGCAACCAGAAACAATGAGCTGAGAAAAGGGCTTCGCTGTACGGCGAGACCCTCTTGTTGCATCTGCTCAATTGCTCGGCGCCCGCGCTGCGGATCGGGCTTCCGGCCCGGCCGGCCAGGATCCTGCTGCTCCCCGGGGCTTCCGGCCGCCACCGTGGCTCGGCCAACACGAGTTCCGGCGCGATCATTGCATGGCAACGAGGTGTCGACCCTGTGACATCGGAACCGCACCCGCCGAAGTAGTTATGTACAAGGCCTTATCTGCTGCTGCCACGCTGTTGCCGCCGCCGGGGTTCCGCTGTTAGAAAATACCACGACGCGACGGATCAGGCTGCCGGGGGCCCTCGGCGCGTCACCCCTCGAGTTACGGCAGCGCATGGATTATTTCGCCCAGCAACTGATCAACGGCCTCGTGCTCGGTTCGATCTACGGCCTGATCGCCATCGGCTACACGATGGTCTACGGCATCGTCGGCATGATCAACTTCGCCCATGGCGACATCTTCATGATCGGCGGCTTCATCGCGCTGATCTCGTTTTTGGTGCTGGTGTCGCTCGGCCTCACCGCGATCCCCCTGATCCTTCTGATCGTGCTGCTGGTCTCGATGGCGATCACCGCGCTCTATGGCTGGACCATCGAGCGCATCGCCTACCGGCCGCTCAGGCATTCGTTCCGCCTCGCGCCGATGCTGTCGGCGATCGGCATGTCGTTCGTGCTGACCAATTTCTCGCAGGTGTCGCAGGGCGCGCGCGTCAAGCCGGTGCCGCCGATCATCACCGGCGGCTACACGCTGCATGAGGGCGCGCAAGGCTTCGCCGTGCAGCTCTCCAACATCCAGATCATGGTCGTGCTCGCCACCATCGTGGTGCTGGCGCTGTTCACCTGGCTGGTGTCGCGCACCCGGCTCGGGCGCGACATGCGTGCCTGCGAGCAGGACCAGACCATGGCCGCACTGCTCGGCGTCGACGTCGACCGCACCATCTCGATGACCTTCGTGATCGGTGCCGCGCTCGCCGCCGTCGCCGGCATGATGTATCTGCTGTATTACGGCCTGGTCGATTTCTTCATGGGCTTCGTCGCCGGCATCAAGGCGTTCACCGCCGCCGTGCTCGGCGGCATCGGCTCGCTGCCGGGCGCGATGCTCGGCGGGCTTGCGATCGGCCTGATCGAGACGTTCTGGTCGGCCTATTTCTCGGTGGAATACAAGGACGTCGCCGCGTTCTCGATCCTGATCGTGGTGCTGATCTTCATGCCGACCGGCCTGCTTGGCCGTCCCGAAGTCGAAAAAGTCTGACAGGCACTTCGTGAGCGCGAACTCAGCCCGCCCATCGCCCGCCGCGCAGCCCTCGGGCAGCGCCTTCATTCTCAAGAAAGCCCTGATCAGTGCGTTGGTCGCGCTGGTGCTGTTCTCGCTGATGATCGGCGTGCGCACCGAGGCCGGCCCGCAAGGCGGCCTGATCTACTGGACGCGGTTCGGTGACCTCGCCGCCCTCGTCGGCACGGTGTTCGGCGGCAGCATCATCGTCGAGCTGCTGCGGCAATGGTGGGGACCGGTCGACAAGGACAGCATCGTGCCGAAGCCGGTGCAAACAGCGATCTCGTTCGCCGGACGCTGGCTGGCGCCTGCGCTGCTGGTGTTCGCGTTCCTCGTGCCGGTCATCTTCTACAACCAGCGCTACATTCTCGACCTGTCGATCCTGGTCCTGACCTATGTGATGCTGGGGTGGGGCTTGAACGTCGTGGTCGGCCTCGCCGGCCTGCTCGACCTCGGCTATGTCGCCTTCTATGCAGTCGGCGCCTATTCCTACGCGCTGCTCGCGACCAATTTCGGCTTGTCGTTCTGGGTCTGCCTGCCGCTCGCCGGCATCCTGGCGGCGTTCTGGGGCGTGCTGCTCGGCTTCCCGGTGCTGCGGCTGCGCGGCGACTATCTGGCGATCGTGACGCTCGCCTTCGGCGAGATCATCCGCCTCGTCATCATCAACTGGCAGAGCCTGACCGGCGGCCCCAACGGCGTCTCGGGGATTCCCCGTCCGACCATGTTCGGCATTCCGCTGACGCCGGGCGACGACGGGCTCGCCGCCAGGCTCGGCATCGAGTTCTCGCCGACCCACCGCCTCGTCTTCCTGTTCTATCTGATCCTGGCGATGGCGCTGCTCACCAACTGGGTGACGATCCGGCTGCGGCGGCTGCCGATCGGCCGCGCCTGGGAGGC
>DASVOL010001044.1:0-4476 GCA_036383375.1 Bradyrhizobium sp.
CATTTGCTCTCGCGCGAGGGCAAGGACGTCACCGTCGACTCCTGGCCGGTCATGACCAAGGAAGAAGTCGCGAGCGCGCTGGTGTCGCGGATCGCAAGAGCCGTAGGAACCGCATCGTGAGCGCCATCATCAAGGTCGAAGTCCACCAATTGCCGCATGGCGCAGATCTTCTGCTGCCGATCTACCAGACCGCCGACGCAGCGGGGCTCGACCTCCTGGCCGCGGTGCCGCGGTCGGCGCCGCTGCTGCTGCTGCCGGGCCGTTACGAGATGGTTCCGACCGGGCTGACGATCGCGCTGCCGCCGGGCTATGAGGCGCAGGTGCGGCCGCGTTCGGGCCTTGCCGCCAAATACGGCGTCACGGTGCTGAACTCGCCCGGCACGATCGACGCCGACTATCGCGGCGAGATCAACGTGCTCCTGATCAATCACGGGCAGGAGGTGTTCTCGATCCGGCGCGGCGAGCGCATCGCGCAGATGGTGATCGCGCCGGTCACAAGGGCCGAGCTGGTTCCGGTCGACGTGCTGTCGTCGACCGATCGCGGCAGCGGCGGCTTCGGCTCGACCGGACGCTAGAACGCGACCGGAGAAGTGTGCGGCCGTCTCCGGCAGATCACGCTCCGGCGCGCGCTCTCTGCGTGAATACGGAGTCAATTCGCGTAAAATCCACTTCGCCAGCCGCATTTTTTCACAGCGGATTCTGCGTTCACGGTCTGGACTCTTACTCGCCGAGTCCGGTTGGGACTATTCTGGATTGATTCGAGCGCGACGGGGGTCTTCGTCGGGCTGTCGGGTCCTGCTTGGGCATGATCCCCGGACAAACGTCCAACGTTTGCCGTGAGGGAATACCGGTCTCCTGGTTTCCGGATCATGCCTTAAGGTTTGTGCGTTCTGGGGCAACATATGTCGGGCGTAGTCGCGGCAATGCGTCGAACCCTGCTGTCATGCACCTCACTGGCGCGCGACGGCATGCTTGGGCTCGCCATCACCGCATTGCTGCCGGCCCGCGCCGCGTTTGCCGCCGAAAACCTGGTCACCCAGGCGCTGTCGGATCATTTCGGCTTCAATCATCAGGAGGTCGCGGTTCTCGCGACGTCATTCGCGCTGGTCGGTTTCTCCGCCGTCGCCGCGATCCTCTTGATGCGCACCCGCCTGCGCGCGACGCGGAACGAGGAACAGCTGCAGTCCGAGATTACGGACCTGCAGGCGCAATCCGACCGGCTGCGCGCGCTGCTGTTCGTCGAGCCGCAGGTGCTGATCTCCTGGGCCGCCGGCGACAACCGGCCGCAGATCTCGGGCGACGTCTCGCTGGTGATGTCGCAGGAAAGCGCGCCGCAACGCATCCTGGCGTTCGGAACCTGGCTGCCGCCGGAGCCGGCGCTGCAGATGGACCATGCGGTCGACGCGCTGCGCGAGAAGGGCGAAGCGTTCCTGCTCAACCTCTCGACCTCGGCCGGCCGCGCCATCGAGGCGATGGGCCGCGCGATCGGCGGCCAGGCCATCGTGCGGATCCGCGAACTCGGCGGGCTGCGCCGCGAGCTTGCCGAATCCAACCTGCGCTACAAGACGCTGCAGGAGGAGACCGAGCTGCTGCGCGATTTCGCCGCCGCCGCGCCATGGCCGATCTGGGCCAAGAGCCTCGAGGGCAACCTGCGCTATGCCAACGCGGCCTATGTCCGCGCCACCGAGGGCAAGAGCGTGTCGGATGCGCTGCAGCGCAATCTCGAACTGCTCGAAAGCGACCAGCGCACCGAACTGACCCGCGCGCTGAACGACAATGCCAATTATGCCGCGCGGCTGCCGATCGTCGTCAGCGGCGAGCGGCGGATCTACGACGTGCAGGCGCTGAAGCTCTCCGGCGGCAGCGCCGGCATCGCAATCGACGCCAGCGAAGCCGCGGCGCTCCGTGCGGCGATCGCACGGATGGTCGAAGCGCACCGGCGCACCCTCGACCAGCTCTCCTCGGGCGTCGCGGTGTTCGATGCCGACCGGCGGCTCACCTTCTACAACGAGTCCTACCGGCGGCTATGGGGCCTCGACCAGGCCTTCCTCGACAGCAATCCTGATGATTCCAGTGTGCTCGACCGGCTGCGCGCCAACCGCAAGCTGCCCGAGCAGCCGGACTTCCGCGCCTGGAAGGCCAAGCTGCACGAGGCCTATCGCGCGGTCGAAGCCGAGACCTACACCTGGTTCCTGCCCGACGGCCGCGCCATCAGCGTCGTCACCACGCCGAACCTCGAGGGCGGCGTCACCTATCTGTTCGACAACGTCACCGAGAGCCTCGACCTCGCGCGCCGCTACGACCGCCTGACCCGGGTGCAGCGCGAGACCCTCGACAATCTCGGCGAGGCCGTCGCGGTGTTCGGCAGCAACGGCCGCGCCGAGCTGTTCAACCCACCGTTCGCCAAGATGTGGAAGCTGCCGGCCGATGCGCTGCAGGGCGAGCCGCATATCGAGGCGGTGGAGGCGCTGTGCCGGCCGCTGTTCGACGACGCGCCGACCTGGCGGACGCTGCGCGAGCAGATCACCGCGATCGAGAACCGCGCCCAGGTCGCGCTCAAGCTCGAGCGCAAGGATGGCAGCGTGCTGAATTGCATGACCATCCCGCTGCCCGACGGCAAGACCTTGCTCGCCTTCCAGGACATCACCGACACCGAGAATGTCGAGCGGGCGCTGCGCGAGCGCAACGAGGCGCTGGAAGCCGCCGACCAGATGAAGGTGGATTTCGTCCACCACGTCTCCTACGAGCTGCGCGCGCCGCTCACCACCATCATCGGCTTCGCGCATTTCCTCAGCGATCCCTCGACCGGCCCGCTGACGCCGAAGCAGGCCGAGTATCTCGACTACGTCACCAAATCGACCAACGCACTGCTGGCGCTGACCAACAACATTCTCGATCTCGCCACCATCGACGCCGGCGCGATGAAGCTCGAGCTCGGCCCGGTCAATATCGGCCAGGCGATCGAGGCCGCCGCCGAGGGTATCCAGGATCGACTCGCGACCGACCGCATCACGCTGACGGTCGATATCGAGCCCAACATCGGCGCTTTCGTCGGCGACGAGCGGCGCGTGGTGCAGGTGCTCTACAATCTGCTCGCCAACGCGGTCGGGTTCTCGCCGCATGACGCCACCGTCACGATCAGCGCGCACCGCACCGAGCACAGCGTAGTGTTTGCGGTGACCGACGCCGGTCCCGGCATTCCGGCCGAGATGCGCGACAAGGTGTTCAACTGGTTCGAGAGCCATTCGCACGGCTCGCGGCATCGCGGCGCGGGGCTCGGGCTGTCGCTGGTCCGCTCCTTTGTCGAACTGCATGGCGGACGGGTGCGCGTCGATTCGACCGTAGGCCGCGGCACGACCGTGACCTGCGACTTCCCGATCGACCAGACCGCACATCGCAACGCCGCCGAATGACGGCGGCCTCGACATTCTCGGTGGCGCTCGCGAACGAAACCGCGACCGCCGAGCTGATGGCCGACCTCGCGCTCCTGATCGGCGCCGGCGACGTCATCACGCTGTCGGGCGACCTCGGCGCCGGCAAGACCGCAGCCGCCCGCGCGCTGATCCGCTATCTCGCCACCGACGATACGCTGGAAGTGCCGAGCCCGACCTTCACGCTGGCGCAGACTTACGAGCTGCCGTCGTTTCCGCTGGTCCATGCCGACCTCTACCGCATCAACGATGCCAGCGAGCTCGAGGAGATCGGGCTGTCGCCATTGCCCGACGACATCGTGGCGCTGATCGAGTGGCCGGAACGCGCGCCGGACGCGATGCCCTCCGACCGCATCGACATCGCGTTCAGCCACCGCCCGGCGCTCGGATCGGCGGCACGCGCGGCCGAGATCACCGGCCATGGCAAAGGCGCGGCGAAGGTCGCGCGGCTCAACGAGCTGCGCCAGTTCCTCGAACGCGGCGGCTTCCTCAACGCCCGGCGCGAGCGCATGCCAGGCGATGCCTCGACGCGTTCCTATGCGCGACTGCGCAACGACGACGGCAGCGTCATCCTGATGAACTCGCCGCGCCGGCCCGACGGCCCGGCGATCTACAACGGCCGGTCCTACAGCGCAGCGGTGCATCTTGCCGAAGACGTCAGGCCGTTCGTCGCCATCGGCAACGGCCTGCGCAAGCACGGCTTCTCCGCGCCGGCGATTCGCCACATCGATCTCGAGTCCGGCTTCCTGATCACCGAGGATCTCGGCGCCGAAGGCGTGATCGAAGGCGATCCGCCGCAGCCGATCGCCGAGCGCTACGAGGCCGCCGTCGACATGCTGGCGGCGCTGCATCGCGAGGCGCTGCCCGACACGCTGCCGGTGACACCAGACGAGAGCTACGACATCCCCGTGTTCGATATCGACGCCTGGCTGATCGAGATCGGGCTGATGCTGGAATGGTACCTGCCCGACCGCGGCGTGCAGCCGAACGAGGAGCTCCGCAGCGATTTCCTCGGGATGTGGCGCGGCCTTCTGCAGAAGCCCGC
>DASVOL010001045.1:0-5576 GCA_036383375.1 Bradyrhizobium sp.
GTGGGCATCAAGGCCGCGAGCATCTACCATCATTTCCCGAGCAAGGCCGATCTCGGCGCAGCGGTAGCGAGACGCTATTGGGAGGACACTGCGGCAAATCTCGAGTCTATGTTGGCCGAGACTTCGGATCCGGTCAGCTGCCTAAGTCGATATCCCGATGTGTTCCGCAAAGCGCTCGAGAGTGACAATCGCATGTGCCTCTGCAGCTTCATGGCTGCCGAATATGATGACCTTCCGGAAGCGGTGAGGCAGGAGGTCCAAACCTTTGCCGACGTCAATGTGGCGTGGCTGAGCAAGGTTCTGTCCGCTGCCGGCGCGGTCAGTTCCGACGAAAGCGAAGGGCGGGCTCGCGCCATCTTCTCCGCGATCGCGGGCGCTCAGCTGATTGCGAGGAGCCGCTCGGATGTGTCGCTCTACGACGCTCTGATCGATAGCTATCGCTTGGCGGGCCTGCTACCGGCATAGATGCTGCGATCTTCGATAGCCGACGCGCGGTACGGAAGCCCAGCGATTGGCGACCTCCTGCTTCAGCCTGCGCTGAAGCCGCGGGGCAAGAGGAACGCGCAAGCGCGAGCATTCGCTGACCGAGCGACATCAATCAGCATCAAACGACCGAGATGGTGGCTTTCGGACGTACCGCCAAGATCGGCTAGCGTCCGCAATGCGCTTCAACGCGAACGTCATTCGACCAATCTGGATTGAGGTTCGCGTCTTAGAAGGCGTACTCCTGATAGGCCGGTTCAACCGAGCCCTTCCAGGATCCGTTGAACTTCTCCAGCATCTCCTCCGCCGGCGAGCGGCCGGCCTCAATGATGCGCTCGAGCGGTTCGAGGAAGCGGCTCTCGTCGCGTCCGAGATGGTCGATCCGCCCGCGCCGTCGCAATCCGGCGTGCGACAGGATCAGGCACTCCTTGGCGATCTCGAACAGATAGCGGTCCTTGATCCGCGACTTGAAGCCGAAACGCGGCACGTCGTCGCGCAGCGCCTGCCGCTCCGGCGCGGTCCAGTGCCGGACGATGTCCCAGGCGGCGTCGAGGCTGTCATTGTCGTAGAGCAGTCCGACCCAGAACGCCGGTAGCGCCGGCAGCCGGCCCCACGGCACGCCGTCGGCGCCGCGCATTTCGAGGTAACGCTTCAGCCGCACCTCGGGGAAGATCGTCGAGAGATGATTGGCCCAGTCCGACAAGGTCGGGCGCTCGCCGGGGAGGATCTTGTTCTTGCCGGCGAAGAAATCGCGGAACGACGAGCCGGAGACGTCGATATATTCATCGCCGCGCTTGACGAAATACATCGGCACATCGAGCGCGTAATCGACATAGCGCTCGTAGCCCATGCCGTCCTCGAACGCGAACGGGATCATGCCGCTTCGCGCGTTGTCGGTGTCGCGCCAGATCTCGGAGCGGAACGACAGGAAGCCGTTGGGCTTGCCTTCGGTGAATGGCGAATTGGCGAACAGTGCGGTCGCGATCGGCTGCAGCGCCAGCGACACCCGGAGCTTTTTCACCATATCGGCTTCGGAGGAGAAGTCGAGATTGGTCTGCACCGTGCAGGTCCGGAACATCATGTCGAGGCCGTATTTGCCGACCTTCGGCATGTAGTTTCGCATGATCTTGTAGCGCCCCTTTGGCATCACGGGGATTTGCTCGCGCGACCAGGATGGCGTCATGCCGAGGCCCAGGAAGCCGATGCCGAGCGGGGTTGCGATCTCCCGCACCTGCGCCAGATGCGCCATCAGCTCCGACTGGGTCTGATGCACGGTCTCAACCGGCGCGCCTGACAATTCGAACTGGCCGCCCGGCTCGAGCGAAATCGCGCCGCCGCCGGTGACGTCATAGAGCCCGATGATGTTGCCGCGCTCCATGATCGGCTCCCAGCCGAGCAGGAGCTTCATGCCCTCGAGCAGCGCGCCGATGCCCTTCGCGCCTTCATAGGGCACGGGCTGATGGCCCTCGAGGGTGAACGGGGTCTTCTCGTGCTCGGTGCCGATCCGGAATTCGGACTCGGGCTTCACGCCGGCTTCAATCCACGCCACGAGTTCGTCGCGCGATTGCAGCGGCGTCATGTCGATCTGGTCACGCGCCATACTAAATCCAACTCAAGGGCGCTTCGATCGAAGGCGCGCGGTGGCAGGGACATCCGCGGGCCACAACGGCCGCGGATGATGGGATCAGGACTATCATCGGGCAGGCACGCCGTCTCGCGCCGGCGCGGCCTTGGTATCGCTCTTCGCATCGACCTTGGCGTCGCCGCAGGAGCAGCCCAGCCGGTCGAGCAGACCGCACAGCCTGGCCGCGTCGGCATCGGACAATTTCGATCCGACATGCTTGTCGATCGCCGAGGAATAGGCGCTCCACATCTTCTTCTGGAGCTCGCGACCGGCCTCGGTGATCTCGACGAACTGGCCGCGCTTGTCGATCTTGCATTCGCGCCGGGCAGCAAGCCCCTCGTCGACCAGCTTGTCGATCAGCCGCGAGGTCGAATATTGCGGGATCAGCATCTGGCGCTCGAGCTCGACCGGGCGCAGCTCGCCCGACGGCGCGCGCGACAGCTCGAGCAACGCGTCATACCAGGCAAGCGGCGGAAAGCCGGCCTTCTTCAAATCCTGCTCGACGCAATCCAGCACCCGGCTCGGCACCCGCATCAGGCGGATCCAGGCGGCTGTCGCCTCGCTCGATAGCTTGCGTTTCATCGTCTAGCCCATAAGGTCCCGGAACCCACTGTACCGCACTGAATGCATCTGCATCAATCTTGACTATTTCATGCAGGTGCATGTAGGCAATCCCTCTCCGGACGCCAAGAACAAGGGAAGGAATACCCCCATGAAGCTTTATTACTCTCCCGGTGCCTGCTCCCTCTCCCCTCACATCGCCCTGCTCGAGGCCGGCCTGCCCTACGACCTGGTCAAGGTCGATCTGCGCGCCAAGAAGCTCGAAAACGGCGACGATTTCCTCGCTGTGAACCCCAAAGGCCAGGTGCCCGCGCTGGCGCTGGATACCGGCGAGATGGTCACCGAAGGGCCGATCATCATCCAGATGATCGCCGACAGGGTCGCCGACCGGAAGCTGGCACCGGCGCGGGACTCCAATGAGCGCTACAAGCTGCTCGAATGGCTGAACTACATCACGACCGAGCTGCACAAGAATCTCGGCCCGATGTTCTCGCCGGTGCTCGCCGATGACGCCAAGGCCTTCTTCAAGGACCGCGCCATGGGCAAGTTCAAATATGTCGAGAGCCAGCTCGCCGGACGCGACTATCTGATGGGCAACCAGTTCACGGTCGCCGACGGCTACCTCTTCACCATGATCATGTGGGCGCAAGACCGGCTCGGCTTCGACTTCTCCGGTCTGCCGAATGTGACGGCCTACAAGGCCCGCGTCGCGGCGCGCCCGAAGGTGCAGGAAGCGCTGAAGAAGGAAGGCCTGCTGAAGGCGGCTTGAGCCCAGCATTTCATCGCCGGCCTCGTGCAACGACGGGGCCGGCGACCGCTTTGCCGACAATTTTCGGCAGATTGTCGCGTCCGCTCTTACGCGATCTTCTCCACGACTGCGCAGGCCCGGAAACCCCGAGCGCGATCAGCTGGTTGAGAGACCACTCACTCAACCTGGCGTGGAGATGCGCATGAGTACCATTGATCGCGACGCCTACCGTGACCAATACGTCGCCATGGGCGGGATGGTCGGCGACAGTGCCGCCACAACGTCCGCTTCCGGCGCAACGGGTCAGCCCACCGGTTCGGATACGGCTCCGCCGCAGGGCGACACATCGCCAACTCCTCCTCAACAGAGCACAACCCCGACGGGGTCTCAGGCGTCCGGCGGCAACGGCGGCTCGGGCACCGGAAGTGGTGCAGGTGGCACGGATACCGGCGGTGGCACCTCGACGCCGCCCGGCCACCCCGGATTGCCGGGATTGGGCGGCATCCTCGGCGGCGATGGCAGCCTGAACGTTGCGGGCAATGACGGCACTTTGCAGCCGGTGCTCACCGCCGTGAACGGCGCGGTCAACGACGTCAACACCGGCGTCCTGGATCCGGTCGGTCAGGCGACAGGGCTGAGCGATACCGTGCACGACGTGACCGGCCTCGCCGGAACGATCGGATTGGGTGAGATCGGCGTCCCCACGCCCGCATCGGACGGCCATACCAACCTGCTGACCGACGCCCTCAACGCCCCCGCAACGCTGCTTGATGGCGGCGGCCTTGGCACGGTGCTGACGGAGGTCGGCAGCGATCTCAACGACATCGTCCACTCGGTGGATGGCGTTGTCGGATCGCTGACCGGAGACAACGGCCTCGTCGGCTCGTTGCTCGGAAGTAGCGGGGTCGTCGGCTCGCTGCTCGGGAACACGGGACTCGGCTCGCTGCTCGGCGGCACCGGTACGACCAACCCGGTGACGGATGTCGTCCATGCGGTGGACGGTGTGGTCGGCTCGTTGCTCGCAGACACGGGCGTCGGCTCCGTGCTCGGCAGCGGCACCGGCGCACTCGCTCCGGTCACGCAGGTCGTCCATACCGTGGATGGCGTCGTCGGCTCCCTGCTCGGAGACACGGGTGCCGGTTCGCTGCTCGGCGGCACTGCCGCGCTCAGCCCGGTGACGGGTCTGTTCGGCAATGTTCTGCACGATGTGCAGACGCTGCCGCTGCTCGGCATCAATGGCGGCAACAACGCCGGTGATGGCGGGCTGCTGGGCGGACTGCTCGGCAATCTCGGTGGCTCCAACACCGGTCACCTCGCCGACGTCGATCTCGGCCCCACACAGCCGAACGGGAATGCGATTGATCTGCTCGCGGCGCCGACATCGGGCGATCACCACACATTGGAGGTGAATGCCGTCGACGTCGGCCAGAACGGGCCGCATCTCCTCGACCTCGGCGCGCTGACTGGCAGCAGCGGGCTCAGCATTCCGAGCCTTGGCGGCACGGGCGCTGACGGTCTCGCCGGCAATCTGCTCGGAAGCCTGGACCTCAGTCATGTGCTCGGCGGCAATATCGCCTCCGGCAACACCGCCAGCGCGCCGGTCTCCGTTCCGGTCGACGTCGATGCCGCCCTGCACGACCTGGGCCCATTGGCCGCCGATCACGGCATCCTCAATAACCACGGCACACACATCCTGTGACGTGGTAACGCCCGGTGGAAGCGCGGAGATCGCCGCGCTTCCGCGACTTCCTCACCAATCGATTTGGGCATCACGGCTGGAACATCCGCGAGGGCGAGGTGATCGGTCAGGTCAAGAGGCTTTCGGCTCTGCCGGCGGAAATCCGGAACGCGGCGCTGGCGCTGCGCGGCGCGCTGATCGCGACGGCGATCGCCAGCGGACTGGTCAATCTGCTGATGCTGGTCGCGCCGCTGTTCATGTTGCAGACCTATGATCGCGTGCTGCCGAGCCGCAGCATGGCAACCCTGATCGGCCTGCTGGTGATCGCGCTGGTCCTGCTCATGGTGCAGGCTGGCGTCGACATGCTGCGCAGCCGGCTGCTGGCGCGCATCGCCGAGATCCTCGACGAAACCATGCGCGACGCGGTGTTCGACAGCGTCCAGCACGCCGCGCTCAATCAGCCGGGCAGTGACGGCTTGCAG
>DASVOL010001046.1:0-3317 GCA_036383375.1 Bradyrhizobium sp.
TGTGCATCGCGGCGAGCCCATGGGTCGGCTCGAGCGCGCGGATCAGCACGGCGCTGGCCGAGCCCGGCGCCTCGCAGACGAAGTTGACGCACCAATGGATGCCGTAGGAACGGTAGACATAGGAGAAGCCCGGCGGGCCGAACATCACCTGGTTGCGCGGGGTCGGTCCGTTGAACGAGTGAGCCGCCGGCTCGGTGTGATGGTAGGCCTCGACCTCGGTGATGATGCCGCCGACGCCGCCGACCAGGAAGGTCGCGCCGATCAGGTCGGGCGCAACCTCGAGGACGCCGCGATCGAAGAACGAGCGTTTCAGAGCTTTGCCGAGGCGCGGTGCGGTCGCCGTGGTCGATCGGGGTTTTTGAGCCATTTTGAGGTGGGAATCGGCATGGAACGGACCGCAAGACTGCCAATATATGGGCTGGTCTGCTAGGGTCGCAGGGCGGGTTGCGAGCCGCGTCAACACCGATTAGCTATGGCCTCTCGCGACTTGCAGGCACAAATGGTCACCATCGTCGACACCATCTCCACCGCTCAGCTCCGCCCGCGTCACCCCGAAAAGGTGAACCGGCCGGATGCCGTGTCGCCGCCGAAGCCGGACTGGATCCGGGTTCGCGCGCCAAACACGCGCGGCTACGCCGATACACGCCGGATCGTGAAGGAGAACGGCCTCGTCACGGTGTGCGAGGAGGCAGGCTGCCCCAATATCGGTGAATGCTGGGACAAGAAGCACGCCACCTTCATGATCATGGGTGACACCTGCACCCGGGCCTGCGCGTTCTGCAACGTCAAGACCGGCATGCCCGGCGCGCTCGATGCCCATGAGCCCGAACACGTTGCCGAGGCGGTCTCCAAGCTGGGTCTGGCCCATGTCGTGATCACCTCGGTCGATCGCGACGATCTCGCGGACGGCGGCGCCGAGCATTTTGCAGCGACCATCCGCGCCATCCGCGCCCGCTGCCCGACAACCACGATCGAGATCCTGACGCCGGACTTCCTGCGCAAGGACGGCGCGCTCGAGCGCGTGGTCGCGGCCAAGCCCGATGTCTTCAACCACAATCTGGAAACCGTGCCGTCGCGCTATCTGACGGTCCGTCCCGGCGCGCGCTATTTCCATTCGATCCGGCTGCTGCAGCGGGTCAAGGAGCTGGATCCGACCATCTTCACCAAGTCGGGCATCATGGTCGGCCTCGGCGAGGAGCGGCACGAGGTGCTGCAGGTGATGGACGATCTGCGCTCGGCGGAGGTCGATTTCCTGACCATCGGCCAGTACCTGCAGCCGACGCGCAAGCATCATGCCGTGATGCGCTACGTGACGCCGGACGAATTCGCGGGCTACGAGCGTGTCGCCTATACCAAGGGTTTTCTGATGGTGTCGGCGAGTCCGCTGACGCGCTCGTCGCATCATGCCGGCGAGGATTTTGCGAAGCTGCAGGCGGCGCGCACGGCTCGCGGCCGCTAGATTTTGTAAACGGCAGGAGGCCGGCGTCGCAACGCGCCGTTGCCAGATCGGGCCTTGACCGCATCTTGGACTGGACCAATGCAACGCGTGCTGGTGATGGGATCGTCGGGGTCCGGCAAGTCGACCTTTGCGCGACGGCTGTCCGTCATGACGGGCATCCCGACCGTGTCGATCGACGCGCTGTTCTGGAAGCCGGGCTGGGTCGAGTCCGACAAGGATGAATTCGAGCGCCGCATGATCGAGGTCACGCAGGCGCCGCGCTGGATCATGGATGGGAACTACACGCGCCACGGTGCGGGTGAACTGCGCCGCGAGCTCTCCGATACGATCATCTGGTTCGACCTGCCGCGGCTGACCTGCGTGCTCGGAATCCTGGGCCGGATCGCCGGCAGCTATGGCCAGGTTCGCCCCGAGATGGCGGAAGGCTGCCCGGAGAAGTTCGATCTGGAATTCTTCCGTTATGTCTGGACCTATCGCCAGCAGCAGCGGCCGAAGCTGATCGAATATTTTTCGGGCCTGCGCGCCGATCAAGCGCTGGTCTGTTTCACCGATCGGGCCCAGGCGGATGACTATCTGAAGCGCCTCGCACACAAGCAAAACCGTGCGAGTATCCACTGATGCCACGATTCTCAAGCAAGCGGCGGGTCCGTCACACCGCACCTCAAATGTTCGATCTGGTCGCCGACGTCGAGCGTTATCCGGAATTCGTCCCGCTGTGCCAGGCGCTCAAGATCCGCCAGCGGACGCCAAAGGACGACGGCACTGAGGTCGTGGTCGCCGACATGACGGTCTCGTTCAAGCTGGTGCGCGAAACCTTCACCAGCAGGGTGACGCTCGACCGGCCCAACCTGAAGATCCTGGTCGAGTATCTGCGTGGCCCGTTCAGCAATCTCGAAAACCGCTGGAGCTTCGAGCCGAAGTCGGAGACCGAATGCGACGTCGGCTTCTTCCTGAATTACGAGTTCAAGAGCCGGATGCTGGCGATGCTGATGGGCTCGATGTTCGACGCCGCATTCTCGCGCTTTGCCGCGGCGTTCGAGAAGCGGGCCGACCAAGTCTACGGCAAGCCGCAGCTCTCGACCTAGCGTCGCTGTCTCGTTCGCCGAGGAGGCCGCCTTCCCGAGACGCAAATGCCCGGCACGAGGCCGGGCATGACGGATGATGCGATGGGTGCGTTCGCCGGCGTTACGGGCACGAACGCCGCACGCCGCCCTTTGCGATGTAGGTGCCTGAACCCGGGTCGTAGGAGCGGAAACGCTGGGAGCAATAGGCGTCGTTGTTGGCCTTGGCCTGGCTTGCCGCGATGGCGCCGCCGATGATCGCGCCGGCTGCAAGCCCGCCGATGATCGCAGCACCGTTTCCACCGCCACCATGGTGGCGATGACCATAATAGCCGCCGCGGTAGCCATGATGCGGACCGCCATGCCAGTGGCGATACTGGACGTGCTCGACGGAGGTCGGCTGATCCTGCAGCCGGGCGGGCGCGAGCGGTGCGGCGAACGAGGGGGCAATAGTCGACAGCGTCATGGCGCCAGAGGTGATTGCGGCCACGACCAAAGTTCCCAACTTCATCATTTTCTCCTTGTTGTGGGATTTTGCTGTTTGGAAAAACGATTCAAACGGCAGCGCGGGAATAATGGAAAACGGCGAAGCGACGTCGCAGTTCCACCTGGGATAGGCGGCACTGGGTCGCAGTTGACGTGAGGGTAGTGCGACGCTCGCGTTCGTGCGATTCGACTTGCGTAGGCCTATCCGCGCGGCGGCCGCCGGCGTTTCGCAGCATGGCTTCGTGGCGACCGCGCCACCCGCGTCCGCAACCGGCTGGCGGCCTCGCGGCGCGGCTTTGCCGCCTGCGGTG
>DASVOL010001047.1:0-4823 GCA_036383375.1 Bradyrhizobium sp.
GTTCTGGAAATCACGGGTGCCGAAATATCTCGGCTATTTCGAGGGTCTCGTGCAGGCCAATGGCGGCGGCTTCGTCACCGGACGCCGGCTGACTTACGTCGACTTGTCGCTGTTCCAGATCGTCGAAGGCTTGCGCTATGCGTTTCCGAAACGGATGGCCGCGTTCGAGAAGAAGGTGCCGCGCCTGATCGCGCTGCGCGATCGCGTCGCGGAGCGGCCGAACATCAAGGCCTATCTCGCCAGCGAGCGGCGGATTCCGTTCAACGAGGAGGGGATTTTCCGGCGCTACAAGGCGCTGGATCTCTGATTGATCGAGCAGTCATTCCGGGCTCTGTCCTGCGGACCGCCCCGGAATGACTGTCGTCACCGGTTCCGCCCATCCACCGGCGTCATCGCGATCTTCGACAGGTCAATGCCGTCGATGCAGTTGACATTGAGCGCCACGATGTCGGCGCCATCGGGCTTCTTACCGCGCGCGAACACGTCGACGCCGCAATCGACACAGAGCTGGTGGCGGATCGCATGGCGGTTGAACAGATATTCCTTCAGATTCTCGGCGCCGGCACGGAGCTGGAAGCTCGATGGCGGCATGAACACGAAGTGCAGACCCTTCTTGGTGCAGATCGAACAGTTGCAGGCAGTCACCATGGCCATGTCGGTGGTGCACTCGAAGCGCACCTGGCCGCAATGGCAGCCGCCGGTGTAGGTCTTGCTCTCTGCCATGATGGTTCCTCACCACAATCCGGGAACGAGGCGATAGCGCACCCGCGCCGCATAATCGGCATAGCCTGACAACCCCGCCATCAGCGTGCGTTCCTCGATCCCGGTGCGGAACGCGAACATCGCGAAGAACACCGGCACGAAGGCAAGGCCCCACCAGGAGCCGAGCGTCAGCGGCACGCCGATGAAGAACAGCATGACGCTCGCATACATCGGATGGCGCACCAGCGCGTAGGGTCCAGTCGATATCACGTGGTGGTCGCGCTCGGTCTGCACCTTCACGACCGGGGCTGCGAACGAATTGGTGCGGAACACCCACAGGATCAGCGCGGTCGAGACCAGATACAGCACGAGGCCGAGCACGATCAGCGGCACGCCGGCATCGGCGCCGCCGAAGCGGCGGTCGAGGCCCATCGCGACGAACCACAGCACGGCGATGACGAGGAACACCAGCATGAAGCGCTTGTCCTCGGCGGGCTGCCCTTCGCGGGCGGTGAGCCGCATGCGCTCGGCCAGCAGGCCGGGATCGACCTTGGCAAGCCACAGCCCGCAACCCGGGCCGATCAGCGCCGAGGCGATCAGGTAAGCCCAGGCGCCGGGCCAATGCAGCGTGCCGGCGAAGGCAAACAGCAGCGCGGCCATGGCGGCGACGAAGAAAGTGTTCTGCACGAGGAGCTTTGCGATCATGGGCGGGCTCCGTGATTCCAGCCGCGATTATCGCACCCATTTTCCGGCAAACATGCGACCGCAATCATCAAATTTCGGAGCAGGCGAGGTGTTCCCGCGCCGTGACCGCTTAGTCTCTGCATTGACAATCGTATAAGCAATTGCTTATATATTGGCATGACCGCCGCCATGCAGCTGACCAACGTGCTCAAGACCCTCGCGGACCCGACGCGGCGGGCGGTGTTCGAGCGGATCATCCGGGAAGGCGAGGTCGCCGCGACCGGGCTGGTGCAGGGCTCCAAGGTGTCGCAGCCGGCGGTGTCGCAGCATCTGCGCGCGCTGCGCGATGCCGGCCTCGTCGCCGAGCGGCGCGAGGGCCGGCACATCCATTATCGCGTCGCGCCGAAAGGGCTCAGCCCGCTGATCGACTGGCTCGGCCATTACGAGACGTTCTGGGCCGAGCGCTTTGCAAATCTGGAACGGCTGTTGAAGGAGAGTGAGTGATGGGTGAGACGCACGCGATCACGGTCGAGAAGGTGCTGCCCTATGCCGCCGACAGGATCTGGCGGACGCTGACCACGAGCGAATTGCTGATGAAATGGCTGATGCCGAACGATTTCCAGCCGAGCGTCGGGCACCGCTTCAATTTCCGCACCAAGCCGATCGGCGACTGGGACGGCGTCGTGCATTGCGAGGTGCTGGAGTGCGATCCGCCGCGCCGGCTGCGCTATTCCTGGAAGGGCGGCGCCGACACCAATCCGGAATTCGGCTCGAAGCTCGACTCGGTCGTCACCTGGACGCTGACCCCGGTCGAGGGCGGCACGCAGGTCCGTATGGTGCATGACGGCTTCGTCTTCCCCGGCAACCGCTACGCGTTCGACATGATGAGCCCGGGCTGGGGCAAGATCGTCGATGCGATCGGGCGGGTCGCCGCCGAAGCCTGACGGATCACTCGTTCTTGCCGCGTCGCACCGTGATCGAGGCGTCGGTCTTGTTGCGCGTGCATTCGAGGTTGAGGCGGCGATAGCGCATCGTGATGGTGTTGCCGCGCAGGATGCCCATGCGCTTCAGGCAGCGCGAGGTGCCGGTGGTGGCGTCATCCTTCGGCACGGTGAAGACCAGCGCGGTGGCGGAGCCGACCAGGTTGAAGAACTCGGGCTTCATCCTGCGATCGGTCTTGGCGAAGAGCTCGATCGAATAGTCCTTGCCGCGGCAGCCGAGCGACAATTCCTTCGCCGCCGGATGTGTGAGGTATGTGATGTTGGCGGCGCTGAAGTTGACCTTCAGCCCGTCGATCTGGCCGGCGAGCTGCTTGGCGATGTCCTCGCAGGGATCGGCATGCGCAGGCGCGGCAGCGAAGGCTGATGCCAGCGCGATCAGCGCGGCCGGCAGAAAAGAGCGGATGCTCAAGGGAAAGCGTCGGCGCAACAGTGCTGTCACGAAATACCCCCGCGGTATGAAAATACGCGAAGCTACATGCAGGCTCCCGCGCAGCGCGTCAATACGGCCCGGTCAGGATGCGCACTTGCCGTCCTGCGCCTTGGAGGCGCCGGCGGCGCGGCGTTCGCAATCGTTGCCATAGGTCTTGCCGTCGCAGCCGCACACCGGCTTGTAGATCTTGTTGCAGATCGTCGGCCGGAACGCGCAGCTGCCGGTCTGGTCGGCACGGCCGCATTGTCCCGGCTTGAACTGGCAGAACTGACCGCTACGGCTGCATTGAACGCCGGCAAGGCCGCCGCACGACTTGCCGAGGCGGGCCGCATCGGCGCCGGTCGGGACCGCGATCAACAAGGCCAGCGCCGCGAACCAGACGAAAAGCGCTGTCTTCATGATGGTCTCCTGATGGCTTTCTTGACCGCTTCGCGGATCACTGAAGCGTTGTGGCAACCAGAGATTACCGACGGATGAAAGGTAACACATGGATTGCCGGTCCCGCGCATGGCTGGAAGGCGGCCGGCTTCCCTTTCCTTTGTCCGAAAAAGGCTTAGAACGGCTCTACATTCCGGCGGCCCCGCGGCCGGACCGGCCTTACGAACCCGACCTGCAAGCCCAAAGAGCAGCTCATGAACGCCCCCTCAGCCTTCCCCGACCAGAAGCCCGTTCCGCCCTACAAGCACACCCCGCTGTTCCCGCTGGGCGCCGACACCACGCCCTACAAGAAGGTGACGAGCGAGGGCGTCCGGGTCGAGAAGGTATTGGGCAAGGACATGCTGGTGGTGTCGCGCGAGGCGCTGCGGGCGCTGTCCGAGGCCGCCTTCGGCGACATCAACCACTATCTGCGACCGGGCCATCTGAAGCAGCTGCGCTCGATCCTCGAGGACAAGGAAGCCAGCGACAACGACAAGTTCGTCGCCTTCGACTTCCTGAAGAACGCCAACATCGCCGCCGGCGGCGTGCTGCCGATGTGCCAGGACACCGGCACTGCGATCATCATGGGCAAGAAGGGCTGCAACGTCATCACCGATGGCGACGACGAGGCGGCGTTGTCGGAAGGTGCGCGCGACGCTTACCTGCGCCGTAACCTGCGCTACTCGCAGGTCGCTCCCTTGTCGATGTACGAGGAGAAGAACACGGCCAATAACATGCCGGCGCAGTGCGAGATCTACGCTGAGGGCGACGACGCCTACAAGTTCATGTTCATGGCCAAGGGCCGCGGCTCGGCCAACAAGAGCTTTCTGTTCCAGGCGACGCCGTCGGTCCTGACCAAAGATCGGCTGCTCGCCTTCCTGAAGGAGAAGGTGCTGACGCTCGGCACTGCGGCGTGTCCGCCCTATCATCTGGCGATCGTGATCGGCGGTACCTCGGCCGAGCTCTGCATGAAGACCGTGAAGCTCGCCTCGGCGCGCTATCTCGACGCGCTGCCGACCCACGGTTCGGCCGACGGCAACGCCTTCCGCGATCTCGAGATGGAGCAGGAAATCCTCAAGATGACGCAAAGCTTGGGGGTCGGCGCGCAGTTCGGCGGCAAGTATTTCTGCCACGACGTGCGCGTGATCCGCCTGCCGCGTCACGGCGCGTCATTGCCGATTGGGCTCGGCGTGTCGTGTGCTGCGGACCGTCAGGTGCTCGGCAAGATCACCAAGGACGGCGTCTATCTGGAAGAACTGGAGCATAACCCGGCGCAGTATCTGCCTGCGGTGGAGGAGAAGCTTGGCGGCGAGGTGGTGCAGATCGATCTCAACCAGCCGATGAAGGACATTCTCGCTACGCTGTCGAACTACCCCACGAAGACGCGCCTGTCGCTCACCGGCACCATGATCGTCGCGCGCGACTCGGCCCATGCCAAGCTGCGTGATCGCCTGGAGAAGGGCGAGCCGCTGCCGGATTATTTCAAGAACCATCCGGTCTATTACGCAGGTCCGGCCAAGACGCCCGACGGCTACGCCTCTGGCGCGTTCGGCCCGACCACGGCCGGCCGCATGGATTCCTTCGTCGAC
>DASVOL010001048.1:0-2586 GCA_036383375.1 Bradyrhizobium sp.
AACAGTTTGATGTCTCAAATTGAGGGAGCCGCCCATGAGAGGCCCAACCGAGCAGGAGATTCGGACCCGCGCCTACGAATTATGGAAGGACGCCGGCGAACCGCCGGGCCAGATGGATCAACTCTGGTACAAGGCCGAACGTGAGCTGCTGGCGCGCAAGGCCGCCAACGGCGAAGCGCATTGCGAGATCAACGGGCACAACGGGCCGACGACGTATCCGGAGAAGTTGAGGGGCGTGCATTGAGTGCGCCGCGCGGCTGAGCTAACGAGCCCGGCAGGCTGGCCCGGACCCGGAGGCATGATGCGCGACGCGATCGATCTTTCCGAGAAACTCTCGACATTCGCCGATCACTGGTCGCCGCGCACGGTGGCGCAATTCAACGCCTGCGACATCATGGTGGTGAAGGTGCAGGGCGAGTTCGTCTGGCACAAGCACGACGACACCGACGATTTCTTCCTGGTGCTGAAAGGCGTGCTCGACATCGAGCTGCGCGATCGCACTGTGACGTTGAAGGAAGGCCAGATGTTCATCGTGCCGAAGGGCGTCGAGCATCGGCCCGTGGCGCGGGAAGAGGTGCATCTGTTGCTGATCGAGCCGACGGGGACACCGAACACGGGCGATGCGGCGACGGCAGCGGCGCGGAAGGTGGTGTGAGCGGCGGCGTGGTCTCTACGGGATTACGAAGCGCAGCCGATGAATCGGCACCCGGCTTTCCCTGCGCCCTCTGTTTGGAGAGAGCGCGAAGAGCAGAGCTCGGACGATTGATGTCGCGAGAATGCGGATGCGCGTGCAAATCTATCCCCGTCATCCTGAGGTGCGGGCCTCTTCGGCGAGCCTCGAAGGATCGACGGCCACCAGCGAGGCCGCGCACCCTTCGAGGCTCGCCCCGCTCGCACCTCTGGATGACGGGTTTGACCGCGTAGGCCATGTTGCGCGAGAACCATCCTCAGCGTCGTCCTGGCGAAAGCCAGGACCCATTGCCCGGAGTGTTCGTTGGTGCGCGACGCTAGGGCTGCGGCCGCCTTCACAATCGAATGCGGTGGTTATGGGTCCCTGCTTTCGCAGGGACGACGGCGGAGAGAGTTCGGGCTCATTCCTCCGCCTCGAGCCATTCCGCAGCGCCGCGCCACAGGGCGTCGCGGTGCTCGCTGCGGAAGAAGCCGAAATGGCCGATCGCTTTCGCGCCGGCATCGGCGGGGCGGATCGAGATGATCTCCGGCGTGATCGAGGTGAAGGCGGAGCACAGCAATTCGACCGCCGGCCGCGTCGCCCAGGTGTCGTCGGTAATCGCAAGCGCGCGGAGCTTGCCCTTGAACTTCGGAAAATTCTCGCGCGCCACGAGCGTCGCATCATCGAGCAGATAGCGCTCGCGCATCACCCAGCTGCGCCATTGCTCGAACACCCCCCGCGGCAGGTCCATGCCGAGCCCGGCCCAGCCGGGTACATAGCCGAGCGTGCGCGCCAGCGGCAGGCCGATGCCGTTCATGAAGGCGACGACGCGGTAGCGCTCGGGCGAAGCCATCAGCTTCCAGGTGGCGGCCTGCGAGGCGACCAGCAGCGCGCGCGGAATCTCGGCGTTGTTGGCAAGCAGCCCAAGCGCCTGGCCGCCGAAGGAGTGGCCGACATAGGCGAAGGGCAGGTCGCGATAACGATAGCGCATCCAGCTCACGGCCGCGGTGGTGTCGAGCGCGGCCCAGTCGGCCATCGTGGCCTTGAAGCCGGCCAGCGACTTCGGCTTGTTGAGGCCGGTCGCCGCCATCGGCCGCGAGTCGCCGGTGCCGCGGTAGTCGTAGGTCAAGACCGCCGCGCCGCGGCGGGCGAGGTAGCCGGCAAAGCCGCGATAGACCTTGCGGGGCACGGCGGTCGCCGAATTGATCAGGACGGCGTGGCGCTTCCTGCCGCGCGGCAGGAACAGCGTCGCGGCGAGCGGATAGCCGTCGGCGGCCGGCACGACGATGTCGTCGCTAAAAACGTCGTCCAGCGCAGCGGAGGCTGCGGCAATTTCCCGGGCATTCATGGTATGGTCCAGCAAATGCGAATTCGTATTTTCCTGCAAGAGTTTGACGGGATTGCAGGAATCCTTCTAGCGGGAGAGCGGGCGGCTGTGTATAAGCCGACCTTTCCCGTCGATTAAGTCGCGGTTTTTGCTCAGGAGTTGACCTCATGTCCGAGCGGTGGACACCCGATAGCTGGCGCGCCAAGAAGGTGCTGCAGGTGCCCGATTATCCCGATGCCAAGGCATTGGCCGATGTCGAGGCCCAGCTTGCGACCTTTCCGCCGCTGGTGTTCGCGGGCGAGGCGCGCAGCCTGAAGAAGGCGCTGGCGCGGGTCTCTGCCGGCGAAGCCTTCCTGCTGCAAGGCGGCGACTGCGCCGAGAGCTTTGCCGAGCACGGCGCCAACAACATCCGCGACTTCTTCCGCGTGCTGCTGCAGATGGCCGTGGTCATGACCTATGCCGGCGCGCTGCCGGTGGTGAAGGTCGGCCGCATCGCCGGGCAGTTCGCCAAGCCGCGCTCGTCGCCGACCGAGAAGCAGGGCGATGTCGAGCTGCCGAGCTACCGCGGCGACATCGTCAACGACATCGC
>DASVOL010001049.1:0-1553 GCA_036383375.1 Bradyrhizobium sp.
GAGCTTGTCGTTGGCGATCAGCGATTCCTCGGAGCCTTCGCCCCAATAGGCGTTGAAGGCCGCGATCGCCTTCATGTAGAGCGGGACGGCTTCCGCGATCCTGGCGTGGTCGGATATGAGGATCGCGTACATCAGCAGCACGTCGGCATTGCCGGGCGGCGATTGCGCCGCCGCCTTGCCCTTGAACGCGCGGACGAACAGTTTTTCGGCCAGATCGTCGCGCTTGACCGCGCGCAGCGCAGCGGTCGCGTCGAAATACTGCTCCATGACGAATTGCGCGTCGTCGAGTCTGTCTGCCGCATCCAGCGCTCCAAGCAGCTGCGCATAGCCGGCGTTGAACTTGCCGCCGCGCGTCAGCGCCACGGCGTTCTTCATCTGCGCGCCGATCGCCTGGGCGCCGCCGGTACCTTGCGCCGGCGTGCGCTTGGCGGAAGAGTTCTGCGCTGCGGCGGTGTCGATCGGTCCGATCTGGACAGCGCTGAACACGAAGATGATACCGAGCGATGCGGCCATCCTGCGCGCGCGTGTGAGCCCCCCGGTGATCGTCATCGATTGCGCATCCTCATCGTATCGTCCGTCATCGAACCGCATTCCCCCCAAATGACGGCTTCGTCGCAGCAGGCTGACGACGCTTTAGCGGCGCGCCTTTGCATGAACAAGACACGGCGGCCGGTTGCACGTGGCGTGGAACCGGCGAGCCGAATTCATGCCTCTTGGTCGCCGCCGATGCCTGTGGCGTTCATGCGTCGCACCCCGAATTGCTGCCATGCCATGTGCCGCGGGTTGCCGTCGGCGGCTGCTTGCATGCCACCGGCATGGTCGAGCCATCGGATGATGTTACCGCCGGTGTGTGGTCGGCTCGCCCGTCGGTCATGGCCGGGCTTGTCCCGGCCATCCACGTCTTTCTTGCTGCTGGGACCAAGACGTGGATGCCCGGGACAAGCCCGGGCATGACGAGCTGTGGGGTGGGCCCGCGCCCAAGTCGGCGCAGTTTCCGGGCGAGCGCCTTTCGCTTCGGAATGGAAACGCGCGCGGGCCGAAAGCGGAGGTTTTTTCTGACCATCGTCACTTGCACCGTCCCGCCCGATTCGCGTATGAGGCGCATCCTTCCTTTTCTGCAACTTTTCCTTTGATCGAAGGCGCCCCGCCGATGTCCAACGCCACCCTCGACGCCAACAAGGCGCTGGTGCTCGCGCATTGCGACGCCGTGACCAATCGGCTCGATCCCGACGCGATCCGCGCGCAGCTGGCGTCCGACTTCTTCGATCATGCGCTGGGCAAACGGATGAACGCCGAGGAGGTGATCGCGCATGCAGCGGCCATGCACGAGACCTTCGCCGATCTGTCGGCGGTGGCGGAATGCCTGGTGGCCGAGCGCGACATCGTCGCCGGCCGCTTCGTCTGGCGCGGCCGGCACCGTAGCCCGTGGCGCGGCATTGCCCCGACCGGCCGCCACGTCGAATTCCGCGGCATGACGTTCTGGCGGATTCACGACGGCAAGATCTCCGAGCGCTGGGCGGAGATCGACTTCGTCGATCTGGAGCGGCAGCTCA
>DASVOL010001050.1:0-8673 GCA_036383375.1 Bradyrhizobium sp.
GGCGAAGCCCGGATTGACCGGGAAGGTGATGATGCGGTTGGCGAGCGCGACCTCCTCATTGGTCAGGCCGGAGCGCTCCCGCCCGAACAGGATGCCGGCTCCGCCGCCGGATGCGACATGGCCGACGATCTCGCTCGCCGCACCTTCCGGCCCGACCACCGGCTTGGCCTGGTCGTGGGCACGCGCAGTGGTCGCGAACACCAACGTAAGATCGGCGATCGCCTGCTCGACCGTGTCGAACAGCTCCACGGAACCGATGATGTGGTCGGCGCCCGCGGCGGCGCGTTGTGCGGCGACATTCGGCCAGCCGTCACGCGGATTGACGATGCGCATCCGAGTCAGCGCGAAGTTGCCCATCGCGCGCGCGGCCATGCCGATGTTCTCGCCAAGCTGCGGCTCGACCAGAATGACGACGGGACCGGCAAGGTCGTGCCCTGCCTTGGTCTTGTCGGTGCCGGACATCTCACTTCACTTTCTGATTCAACGTCTGAAGATTTTGAATCAGCTTCCGAAGCGGCTGATTCAAACTCTCATGCAGGGCGGCGCAACCAGCTTTGCACCGGTTTTGCGCGGGACCATTTTCTCCAAGGAGATAACAGGGTTAGCGGCGTTTGCGAATCCTCAATCGGAGTCTCAATCGCACGGAGCGAAGACTGCCGCTTGCGCGCGCTTGGCCTTCGGATAGGCTATCAACCACAACCAAAGCGAAGCTGTAAAGGCACGCTTGAGACGCCGGTCGAACGGCGAAGCACTTTAAGTCAAAGCACTTTGGGTCGAAGCACTGGGGGGACGATGATGCGCGGCAGATGGACGCTGGCGATTGTGGGCGTGGTCTTGATCGTGGCGGGGGGCCTGCTCGCCTACCTTACGCAGACCGCAGGCGGCATCCGGATCGAGGATGTCAGATTCAAGGGCGCCAAGGGCAATACCATGAGCGCCCTGCTCTACGTCCCGCCGAACGCCACGCCGCAGATCCCGGCACCCGGCATCCTCGCCGTCCACGGCTACATCAATTCGCGCGAGACCCAGGACGGCTTCGCCATCGAGTTCGCGCGCCGCGGCTATGTGGTGCTGGCGCTCGACCAGACCGGCCACGGCTACAGCGACCCGCCCTCCTTCGCCAACGGCTTTGGCGGACCTGACGGCCTTGCCTATCTCCGCAGCCTGCCATTCGTCGACAAGGACAATATCGGGCTCGAGGGCCATTCGATGGGTGGCTGGACCGTGCTGGCGGCCGCTACCGCGATGCCCAACGATTACAAGTCGATGGTGCTGGAGGGCTCGTCCACCGGCAAGCCGTTCGCCGCCGAGGGTACCGCGAGCTGGCCGCGCAATACCGCGCTGGTGTTCGCCCAGTACGAGGAGTTCTCCACCCTGATGTGGGGCGTCGATCTCGCCCGCGACGTCACCAAGAGCCCGAAACTCTGGGCACTGTTCGGCACGCAAGGCGCGGTCGAGCCGGGCAAGGTCTATGGCGATCCGGCCAATGGCACCGCCCGGGTGCTGTACACCCCTGCAATGACCCATCCGGCCGAGCACATCTCGCATGAGGCGATTGGCTACAGCCTCGACTGGTTCGCCAAGACGTTGAAGGGCGGCACGCCTCGTCCGGTCGACGACCAGATCTGGTTCCGCAAGGAGATCGGCACCCTGATCGCGCTGATCGGCTTCGTGGCACTCGTGATCGGGACGTTCGACGGGTTGCTGGAGGCACCGATGTTCTCCCGCCTGCGGCTGCCGGCGGTTGCCGACGGCACCATGCCGGCGCATGCGGCTGCAAGCGGCCGCCGCTGGACCACGGCATTCATCCTGTCCGCCTTCATCCCGGCGCTGACTTATTACCCGGCGTTTGCGCTGGGCGGCACCTTCGTGACCCCGAGCGCGTTCCTGCCGCAGGGCATCACCAACCAGATCCTGGTCTGGGCCATCATCAACGGCCTGATCACGCTGGCCCTGATGTGGTTCGCCCCGAAGCGCACCAGCCGGGCCGGCCTCGTCGGTCAATCCGTCGTGATCGCGCTGGCCTCGGTCGCGGTGGGTTACGCCGCGCTTTGGCTCGCCGACCTCGTCTTCAAGATCGACTTCAGATTCTGGATCGTCGCACTCAAATTGATGAGCGCGAAGCAATTCCTCATCTTCCTGATCTATCTGATTCCGTTCACGGCGTTTTTCGTGGTGGCGCTGCACGTGCTGCACCGGAATTTCTCGACCATGGGCGCGCCGCGCGGAGCGCTCTATCTGACCAACATCCTGGCGCTGACGCTCGGTTTCATCGTGTTGCTGGTGCTGCAATACGGCACGCTGTGGCTGACGGGTAAGCTGTTCAACCCGGTCCCGGACCCTGGTTTCGTGCCGCTCTCGACCATCGTCGCGATCCAGTTCGTGCCGCTGCTGGCGATCGTCGCCGTGATCGCGACCTTCACTTGGCGGCGGACCGGATCGAGCCTGCCGGGGGCCCTGATCGCGGGCCTGTTCGTGACCTGGTACATCGTGGCCGGGACCGCCACGCAGGTCCCGTTTTAGAGGGGTTCGGGCGAGGAAAAACCGGTCCAGGACAAGGATCGAGAGCCGCCGTCAGAATGGCGGTTCTCGGTGAAAAGATGGGCTGAAAGTGCATAACCGGTGCGCTTCCGCCCGTCCCCGGCCGGTGCTATAGCGCAGGCGTATTCCACCCCCGCCGTCAAAAGCGCGCCGTTCCCAAGAGGGCCTCCCCGTCATGGCAAAAATCAAGGTATCCAACCCCGTCGTCGAGCTCGATGGCGACGAGATGACCCGGATCATCTGGCAGTACATCAAGGACAAGCTGATCAACCCGTTCCTGGATGTCGAACTGCTCTATTTCGATCTGGGCATGGAATACCGCGATGAGACCAATGACCAGGTGACCATCGACGCCGCCGAAGCCATCAAGAAGGTCGGTGTCGGCGTCAAATGCGCCACCATCACCCCCGACGAGGCCCGGGTGAAGGAGTTCGGCCTGAAGCAGATGTGGAAGTCGCCGAACGGCACTATCCGCAACATCCTCGGCGGCGTGATCTTCCGCGAGCCGATCATCTGCAAGAACGTGCCGCGTCTGGTTCCCGGCTGGACCAAGCCGATCATCATCGGCCGTCACGCCTATGGCGACCAGTACCGCGCCACCGACATCAAGTTCCCCGGCAAGGGCACGCTGTCGCTGAAGTTCGTCGGCGAGGACGGCACCGTGATCGAGCGGGAAGTGTTCAAGGCGCCCGGCGCCGGCGTCGCGATGGAGATGTACAATCTCGACGACTCCATCATCGATTTCGCCCGCGCCTCGCTCAACTACGGCCTGCTGCGCAACTACCCGGTCTACCTCTCGACCAAGAACACGATTCTGAAGGTCTATGACGGCCGCTTCAAGGACATCTTCCAGGACATCTACGACCGCGAATTCAAGAAGGAATTCGAGGCCAAGGGCCTGACCTACGAGCACCGCCTGATCGACGACATGGTGGCCTCGGCGCTGAAATGGTCCGGCGGCTATGTCTGGGCCTGCAAGAACTATGACGGCGACGTGCAGTCCGACACCGTGGCCCAGGGCTACGGCTCGCTCGGCCTGATGACCTCGGTGCTGCTCACCCCGGACGGCAAGACGGTGGAAGCCGAAGCCGCCCACGGCACCGTGACCCGCCACTACCGCGAGCACCAGAAAGGCAAGGAGACCTCGACCAACTCGATCGCGTCGATCTTCGCCTGGACCCGGGGCCTCGCTCACCGCGCCAAGCTCGACAACAACCCGGAACTGGCGAAGTTCGCCACCACGCTGGAGAAGGTCTGCGTCGCGACCGTCGAGGAAGGCTACATGACCAAGGACCTCGCGCTCCTGGTCGGCGCCGACCAGCGCTGGCTCTCCACGACCGGCTTCCTCGACAGGGTCGCCGAGAATCTCGGGAAGGCGATGGCGGCGTAAGGCCGTAGGTTCTGGAATACAACAGTGGGCGTGACCATGACCCTCCTTGGCCGGGTGACGCTCGCGTCCATGTTGCTGACCGGATCGGCGGCGCTCGCTGCCGATCCGTTGCCGGCGCCGATTGCGGCGCCCGGCGAGACCACGGTGCTCACCGTCCATGCCGAAGGCGCCCAGGTTTATGAGTGCAAACCAGTCACCGACGGCAAGCTCGCCTGGTCGTTCCGCGAGCCGATCGCCACCCTGGTCGCCGGCGGCAAGACGGTCGGCCGGCACTATGCCGGCCCGAACTGGGAGGATGCCGACGGCAGCGCTGTCATCGCTCGCACCACCGGCGATGTGCCTGGCGCCAGCGCGTCAGACATTCCCTGGCTAAAGCTCGAGGTCATCTCCCGCCGTGGCGAAGGCGTGCTCACCGGCGTCACCACCGTGCAGCGGATCAACACCTCGGGCGGCCAAATCACCGGCGCCTGCGACAAGGCAGGCTTGCTGAAGAGCGCGCCCTATTCGGCGGATTACGTGTTCCTGCGCAAGGGCTGAGGAGCCGCGAAATCGTGATTATCGCTGCCGCTTCGATAGATTGCGGGGCAGCGAATCGACGACTTATTCCGCCCCTTGCCCAAACCGGCCCCGGCCTTCATGAACCTCCCGTCAGCGCCAGCGCCGCGTTGAGCGTCGCGCTCGGGCGCATCACGGCGTCGCGCTTTCGCGGATCGGGAAGGTAGTAGCCGCCGATGTCCGCCGGCTGGGCCTGCACAGCCGCAAGCTCGCCGATGATCTTCTCTTCGTTGCGGGTGAGCGTCTCAGCCAGCGTCTTGAACTGAGCCTGAAGGGCGGGATCATCCGTCTGCGCAGCAAGCTCCTGCGCCCAGTACATCGCCAGGTAGAACTGGCTGCCCCGGTTGTCCAGTTCGCCGGTCCGCGGCGATGGCGACTTCTTGTTGTCCAGCAGCTTTCCGGTGGCGATATCCAGCGTCCTGGCCAGCAGCGCGGCTTTCGGATTGCCTGTTTTCAGACCAAGGTCTTCCAGCGACACCGCCAGCGCCAGAAATTCGCCGAGCGAATCCCAGCGCAGGTGGTTCTCTTCCACCAGCTGTTGCACGTGCTTGGGCGCCGAACCGCCCGCACCGGTTTCGTACATGCCGCCGCCCGCCATCAGCGGCACGATCGACAGCATCTTGGCCGACGTGCCGAGCTCCATGATCGGAAACAGGTCGGTCAGATAGTCGCGGAGGATGTTGCCCGTGGCGCTGATCGTATCCAGACCGCGGATCACGCGCTCCAGAGTGTAGCGCATGGCGCGCACCTGACTCATGATTTGGATGTCGAGGCCGGATGTGTTGTGCTCGTGCAGGTACATCTTGACCTTGGTGATCAGCTGGGCCTCGTGCGGCCGGTATGCATCAAGCCAGAACACCACCGGCATGCCGGAATTGCGCGCGCGCGTCACCGCAAGCTTGACCCAGTCGCGGATGGCTGCGTCCTTGAGCTGGCACATGCGCCAGATGTCGCCCTTCTCCACGTCCTGGCTCAGGAGAACCTCACCGGTGGCGAGGTCGGTGATGTTGGCGACGCCGTCCTCGGGGATCTCGAAGGTCTTGTCGTGGGAGCCGTATTCCTCGGCCTGCTGCGCCATGAGACCAACGTTGGGCACCGTGCCCATGGTGCGGGGATCGAAGGCGCCGTGCCATTTGCAGAAGTTGATCATCTCCTGGTAGATGCGCGCGAAGGTGCTTTCCGGCATCACGGCCTTGGCGTCCTTCAGACGGCCGTCCGGCCCCCACATCTTGCCGCCGTTGCGGATCATGGCGGGCATCGACGCGTCCACGATCACGTCGTTGGGCGAGTGGAAGTTGGTGATGCCCTTGGCTGAGTCGACCATCGCCAACTCCGGCCGATGCTCGTGACAGGCGTGCAGGTCGCGCTTGATCTCATCCTGCTTGCTCTGTGGCAAGGCTTCGATCTTGTTGTACAGGTCGACCATGCCGTTGTTGACGTTCACGCCCAGTTCGTCGAACAGTTCGCCGTGCTTTTCGAAAGCGTCGCGATAGAAGATCTTGACGCAATGACCGAACACGATGGGGTGCGACACCTTCATCATGGTGGCCTTGACGTGCAGCGAGAACATCACCCCCGTCTTGTATGCGTCCTCGATCTGCTGCTCGTAGAACTCCAGTAGCGCCTTCTTACTCATGAACATCGAGTCGATGATCTCGCGGTCCTGAAGCGACACCTTGGGCTTGAGCACGACGGTGTTGCCGCTCCTGGTGATCAGCTCCATTCTCACGTCGCGCGCCCTGTCCAGCGTCACCGACTTCTCGCCATGGTAGAAGTCGCCGTGGTGCATGTGCGAGACGTGCGAGCGCGAAGCCTGGCTCCATTCGGCCATGCTGTGCGGGTTCTTCCGCGCATAATTCTTCACCGCCAGCGGCGCGCGGCGATCGGAATTCCCCTCGCGCAGCACCGGATTGACCGCGCTGCCGATGCACTTGGCATAGCGCGCCCGGATCGCCCTCTCCTCGTCCGACTTCGGGCTCTCGGGATAGTCCGGGATGTTGTAGCCCTTGGCCTGCAGCTCCTTGATGGCCGCGAGCAGCTGCGCCACTGAGGCACTGATGTTGGGCAGCTTGATGATGTTGGTGCCGGGCAGCAGCGTCAGCCGGCCGAGCTCGGCCAGGTTGTCTGGCACGCGCTGCTGTTCGGTCAGGAATTCGGGAAACTCGCCGAGGATACGGGCCGCGACCGAGATGTCGCTGACGGCAACGTTGATGCCGGCCGGCGCCGCGAACGCGCGCACGACAGGCAGGAACGCCGCGGTCGCCAGCGCCGGAGCCTCATCGGTCAGCGTGTAGATGATGGTGGAAGAGCTCTTGCTCATGCGCTTATTTCTTTCGCGGGAGGCCGGGCGGAGCGGGGCAATGTTCCGTGCCGATGCGTGGTCTGATTTTGGATTTCACGTTGGGTGACAAGGAGATCAGGCGGGGTAGTTGATCCGGACAATTGCGCGACCTTTGTCACTGCCGTTGAATTTGGCAGCCGCGATAGGCTTCGGCAACTGGTTTGTTCATTCGCGCGTCTTTACGTCCTCGGATGCGGGCCGCAAAGTCAGCGAGCGCCAGACTAATCCCGGTCGCCGCCGCCGGTCCCGGCCGGACTGGCCTGCGCGATTTCGGCCTCGGCAACGTCGCCGGCGCCAGCGCTCTCGGCCAGCCGCGCCTCCGCGGTGTCCTTCACATGCATTGCCAGCGCCGGCATCCGCTCGATCAGGGAATGAAAGTCCTGCGCGTCGAGCAACAGCAGCTTGGTCTTCCGCATCGCCGTCACCGTGCCGGATCGGCTGGTCCGGCGCAGCAGCGCGATCTCGCCGAAGAACGTGCCGTCGCCGAGCCGCACCCGCTGGCTCGGCAGGTCGATCTCGACCTCACCGGCGGTGATGAAATACATCGATGAGGCCGCATCGCCGCGCCGCACCAGGATCTCGCCGGCCTCGATGGTCTGCGACCGCAACAGCCGCATGATGTCGGCGATGTCAGCGGCGTTGAGGTGTGAGAATAGCGGCACCCGCGCCAGCATGCCCCAGGTCACGACGAAGTCGCGGCGCCGGACCTCGTCGGCGAACGCGGTCGAGACGATTGCGACCGGCAATGCGATCATCGCAAAGCCGACCACGATCGCAACCACCGTGACGATGCGGCCGAGCGGCGTCACCGGCACGACGTCGCCATAACCGACGGTGCCGAGCGTCACGATCGCCCACCACATCGCCTGCGGCATGGTGCCGAATTTGTCCGGCTGTACCTTGTGCTCGATGGCATAGAGCAGCGAAGCGAACAGCAGCACCGCGCCGGTCAGGATCACGACGCAGCCGAACAGCGTGCGCCGCTCGGCATGCAACGCAGCCAGCAGCGAGCGCATCGCGGTCGAATACCGCACCAGTTTCAGGAACGGCAGCATGCCGAACAGCACCAGCGCGGTCTTGTCACCGATCGCAAGCGCGATGGCCGATGGCAGGAAGGCAAGCAGGTCGATCACGCCGAGCGCCGAGAAGGCGTATTCCAGCCGCGCCTGCAACGGCGTCATGTCGCGCAGCGAGCGGCCGACCACGCTCCAGAGCCGCGCAGCGTATTCCAGCGCGAAGGCGATCACGGCGGCGATCTCGATCGCCGTGAACAACCACCCGAACTGCGCGTCGATCTCCGGCACCGATGCCAGGATCGCCGCCAGCACGTCGACGGTGATGATCGCGACGACAAGCCGGACGAAGCGCGAGCCGACCGAATATGGCAGGTGATCCTGCTCGAGCAGCTCGTAGAGACGCTCGCGCAGTCCGGGATCGCTGATCGTGGGCTTGAGCGGAGCCGTCGCCACGATCAGCCTCTCCGTCAGGCGCCTGCCATCGCCTGCTCGATCGCCGACAGCGCGGCGTCCGCCTTGGCGCCATCGGGGCCACCGGCCTGCGCCATGTCGGGCCGGCCGCCGCCGCCCTTGCCGCCGAGCACCTCGGAGCCCTTGCGCACCAGCTCGACCGCGTTGAAGCGCGAGGTCAAATCGGCGGTGACGCCGACCACGATGCCGGCCTTGCCGTCCTCGGTGACGCCGACGATCGCGACCACGCCGGAGCCGATCTGCTTCTTGCCGTCGTCGACGAGGCTCTTCAGGTCCTTGGTCTCGACACCCTCGACCGCGCGCGCGAGCAGCTTGACGTTGCCGACCTCGCGCACGCCGGAGGCGGCGCCATTCGACGA